>JBEKDM010000067.1:0-12911 GCA_050014375.1 Methanomassiliicoccales archaeon
TCTTCCTGCTGATCTTCTTCTTGCAAGGCCCTTATGGAGAAGACCCCCTCACAGCCGGTCTCAGCCTCATTCCGTTTGGGGTTTCATTCATCATAGTCGGTCCATTGTCCGGTCGGGCGTCCGATCGGTATGGACCCCGGAATCTGACCATCATTGGGCTTGTGCTCACCGCTGGCGCTCTCCTGGGGTTGGCTTTTATAGACCAAACAACCCCGTTCTGGTTGCTCGCCCTCTTAATGATAATGATGGGCGTGGGAGGGGGCCTGTACAGCTCGCCCAATAGCAGCTCCATAATGAATGCCGTTCCGCCGCATCGCCGGGGAACCGCGGCCGGTACCAGAATGATGCTCATGAACACTGGCCAAATGTTCAGCCTGGCCCTTGCCTTCCCCCTTGTGCTGAGCGGGATCTCTCAGACCGATATGATGAAACTATTCCTGTATGGGGGAGGCATAAGTTCGCAGGCAATGGCCATATTCGAGAGCGGCCTCCATTCGGCCTTCCTATTGTTCTTTGTCGTCGCACTCATAGCGGTAGTGGTCGCAATGTTCCGGCCTAGGCATCAAGTGGCACAGCCATGATTTGAAAGAACTTAATAAAATTATTGCATCCAATAGAATTCATCGACTGTGGTTTAACCTTGGACTGCCTGAGTAATCGGACAAATACAATCCAGCGCGTTTTCTACTTCCTCGGTCCTCCTCACTCTGCCGATCCTCTTGAAAATGAAGTTGACGGCCGCATTGTGCTGCTCATCGGACCTTGATGCCATGGCATCCTCCACGAATATCTGCTGGTAGCCGTACTCGTAGGCGAACCTCGCCGTGCTCTCCACACCATAATCGGTCGCTATACCGCACAGAACAATAGTATCGACACCCCTCCTCCTCAATTGCAGATCCAGTTCGGTTCCGTAGAACGCTCCCCACTGTCGCTTTGTTATCACCACATCCGTCGGCATCGGAGCGAGTTCGGGAACGAATTCGGTCCAGTCCGAAGGTGGAGTGGGTCTGGAGAAAGTTACATCACTAATGACCTTGAGCGCCGTTTCTTTTGTGCCAATAACATGAACAAGGAAAACTGGCATATTGCTCTTACGGAAAGCGTTTGCCAGCTTTGCAGCGTTTGTTATCACTTCCTGCGAAGAGTGCGGCCTGAGGTCGGGATTGGCTGCGATCCCCTTCTGGAGATCGATGACCACCAGGGCGGTGCTGTTCTTGTTTATGATCAGTTCAGCCGTCATGAGTTATCATTATATTGTCTACCATTTAAGAAATTGGCTCTCGTCTCGTTTTACGAGTTCCGCATAGATCCGAACTTATCGGAGCATTAAGAAATGACATGCCGAAAAACTATTATCACACAGCCATCCAATTTACATTCAGATGATGAGACCATGACAGAAATGTCAGTAGCTGAGGTCGGCAGGAGATTGGTTCGGGCAGGAAGGCTGGACACAAAGCCTCTATGTGTTTATGGAACGGAGGAGGTCGAATCCGAGTGGATCCCTACCGGAAAAATAGATTTCTGCTTGGTGAAAGTGTTCCTCAAGTTGTCCATGGGCAGCTTTCCACCGGTATACGCCGGGGCCGACGCCCTCAAAGGTTGTTGTCCAGGAGGAACAACGCACTTGGGATTGACCAAGGCCCCGGGTGGATTGAAGTATTTCATATCCACAGGCGACCCCTCCTTCCGGGGAGGTGAGGCCGAGTATCTGAGGAGGAGCCCGCAGATGGTGGAAGAGGCGAACCGGGTCTCTGGCAAAATAACTCCCCTGGCCAAGAACATCGTGTTCAGACCTTGTGCGGACCTGGAGGATGATGATCCAGGAGTGGTCAGTTTAATATGCCTGGGCACCGCCGAGCAGATCAGGAACATCTTTGCCTTGGATTGTTTCTCTTCGACCGATGTCTTCGGTTCCATCCTGGTGCCCTCCGGCTCGGCCTGCGCCACGCTGGTAACCTATCCAAGCGGCATGTCCGCCAACGCCCCTAGGGACGCTATGTTCGCTGGCCCAACCGATCCGACCGTCAACCATTACTTCCCTCCCGACTTCATGGGCGTTGGCATCCCCATCAAGGTCGCTAAAAGGATGTGCGAGCCCATTGAGGAATCTTTCGTGGTCAAGCGACCTCATGTCGCCTATCCAGAGAAGCGGGATGCTTTGGAGTGAATTGGCTGTATCTGGACCAGATCCGATCGGAATGGGCACTTCAGGACATGTCAGTCCGCTCCATCGCTAATTGAGAGCCTGGCGAGGAATGCCGTCCGGTTCGCCTATTGCTCAATCCTGGTTGTATGGGCTGCGAACCCACATTAGAAATTTCAATCATCCGATAGAAGAATTCGCTAGAAAATCAAACACTATGAAATATCACTGAGTCGGTCTAGTAAATTCATGGCCGAAAAAAGATTCAGAACGGCTCTTATTGCGATGACCACTGATGCTGATCCAGCAAAGCACCGGAGCGTAATCAGAACACCGCTCTACGAACTGACAAGCATCCTGGTAAAGAACGAGGATGAGGCGGTAAAAGTCTGCATCGAGCTGGTCCAGAAGGATGGCGTCCAGTCATTCCTTCTATGCCCGGGATTCACCAACAAGGGAGTGGCTCGGGTGACGGAAGCAGCAGGTGAGGGGATATCGGTAAATGTAGCCAGGGGTGACGGGCCGAGCAATGCGATCGCCCATAAGATAATGAGCGAGGTCGGTTTCTTCGATCGTCGCTAGTGGTCCGGTAGGAAACCGAAGGTGGACGCTCGTAAACTGGTTCTTATCTTGATTGGCCCAGTTGCAATAGTTCCCATAACCGGAACTCCTTGCGCATTTTGAAATGAACAACGTTCAAACATACTAACCTGATCCGGACTGTGCTGGATGGCATGAGGTATGATCGAGTGGACCTAGGTGATCTCCTCCTGGCCTTTAATATTAATGAATATAAATACACCTGCCGCGTGAATCAATGTGCGACCTCAGATATGGCCCTCAAGTTCCTTAGAGGAGTAGCGGGGTCCAGCCCACAGGCTGGGGCCAAAACGTCGATCCCTTCTTCCAAGCAATGCGCGCTGAGCGCCCTGATCTCTTTGGGTTCAAGATGGGCGATGGACCGGGGATCGAGGTTGCCTACGATGGCGCAGCGGCTTGACAGCATCTTCTTGGTCTCAAACACATTCACTGTCTGGTGGATGGTGAGGCCGTCAACGCCGCTGCTCGCCATTAGTTCAAGGTTGCGCCCGGGGCTGCCGCATTGGTGAAGTATGGAGCGAGCGCCCATTTCATGTACCACACGAGCCAGGGTCTTTTCGCCCGGCAGGGCGTATTTTTGGTACTGCTCCTGCGACAGGATCTCCCCACTGGCCCAGGTGTCCTCAAGGACAATGACATCGGCACCTGCCTCTACCGCCTCCTGGACGAATGAAATGGCCCACTGTTCGGCCAGCAACAGCAATTTGTTGAGAAAGGAGGGATCGATGATGAGGCTCATGAGAGTATCCCGTTCCCCGTGTAAGAAACAAGCGAGAGTGAATGGGGCGGTGACAGCGCACAGTACCGGCGGCTCTTCACGCCATAGCAGGCGCACTGATTCCAGTACCACAGGTGCCCGGCCGTCCCTTCGAGGGTCTGGGACAGTGGCTTGTTCGACTGCTTCCTGATCGGCCAGTGGATGCTTGCGGATATAAGCGTGCCTCAAAGGGGTACCCATCTCAACCTCCGCCCCGAAGGCCGATGCATCCATGGTGGTCTCGAAGGGAACCCTGGTGCCTTCCTGTTTGCCCAAGGTAACTGAAGCCAATGCCAACCTGGCCATGAGTTCTGCATTCTGGTGGGCTTTGGGCCATTCCGCGCCCACGGCTCGCTGGAGGTCTGCAATAGCCGTCTGACCAGGACTGACGCAGGGCGCACGATCCACCGTCCCGCGGTCCAAAGCAGCCTGCAATCGCTCCCTCATGGTTAGCAGACCAATACCTCACAGACCTAGATTCAATTTGATTAATCACTCACATACTAAGTATTTCGTAAGGTGGAGATACCAAAGAATAAGTCCACGTGAAGGACTTGCGCATGTTATCTCAGGCACTCTGATTTCTTCGGAGATGGCTTTGTGTCCGGCCTGTGGACAGAAACCAAGATAATCCCATTTTTATTGAGCTATTCGATGATATGTTCAATAGATTCAATGCTGCCTGGCCAGCAAGAACGTATCGTCAACCGAGAGCGGTGACCTAGCCGGGCTCTCATCGAATATGCCCGGAAAGCAACCCTCCCTGTCGTGATGATCTCGCCAAGGAGGAGGCGGAGCGCCTCCGCCTCCGGCAGGAGCCAGATCCTAACCGACTGCCGGTAAGAGAGATCAGACGAATCATAAAGGCTTTCTCTACACCATGCGAAGATTGAATTATGAATTGCTTTGTTGAATTATCGTTAGTCATGAAGTATCTACATGAATGAAGTCCTAGAGCTTATCCGAGAGCGACGATCAGTCCGAGTGCCACCATTCGCTATCCAAATATTATTTTCTATAAAATAATATAAAGGGTATTTCTTTAGTCATAAGATATGGACTATGTGTCCAAGGAGCAGCCAAGAGGTGCCTGCTCAGGTATCAGCGGTAGTACCTACATAAGGACCCTCCTTCATTGGCCCGTTATGAGGAAAGATGGCCCGCGGGATCATGGAGAATAGGTAGGGATGCTTGAGCATGTATAACGGGCGGGTATAGAAAAGAAGGTAGGCGAGGGCTATTTTCCTGGAGACAGCTTTACGACCCACACCCAATTTATCGTAGTCGATCACCGGGTCCACGACTGTAAACCTATCGTAATCCTCAGTCAATAGGAGCCCGCTGGACCTAAGACTATCGAAGATTGGGGTGCCCGGGTATGGGGTCAGTAAGGAGAATTGGGCGAAATCCAGTCTCAGTCTGATGGAGAGACGTATAGTCTCATCCATTTCTCCGAGTGTCTCCCCCGGATATCCAAGTATGAACGACCCCAATACATTCACGTCCAGGTCCTTGGCGGTCCGGACCGCATCGTGGACTTGAGCCAGCGTTGTACGCTTACCCATCAGGTCCAGGACCCTTTGGGACCCGGACTCGATGCCCAGGTACAGCGAGGTGAGACCTGCCCCCTTGAGCTCCGAAAGCAAGGGCCTGGAGATTGTATCCACCCTAGAGGACGCAGAGAACCCTATGTCCAGCCCCCTGCGGTTGATCTCCTTGGCCACCTCGATAGCTCTCTTATGATTTAGGACGAAGATGTCATCGATGAACTCGATGTCTTCTACGCCCAACTCAATGAGCACCTCCATCTCGTCCACGATTGAGACCGGAGTTCGGGCCCTGAACCTTCCCCCCATCATTCGTGATGAAGCACAATAATTGCATCCGAAAACGCAACCCCGGGAGGTTATCATGGTGCCGATGGGTTTCTTCTTCACTGGATCCCTATAATCATCAAGATGGATCAAGTCCCTGGCGGGCAAAGGGAAGGCATCGATGTCAGCCCGCATCTCCCGAGGATTGTTCACTTTTATTTTGTCACTGGCTCGGAAGGCTATGCCCTTAACTCCGGCAAGGTCCCCTCCCTTAACTATTGTCGAGACCAGATCCACAATTGTGTCCTCCCCCTCTCCCATGACCGCGATATCCAAGCTTCGGCCTCGTTCCAATGTTTCCTCCGGCAGGAAACTTACATGTGGGCCCCCTAAAATGGTAACCGTCCTCTCGTTCCGGCGTTTGATGGCATCTGCATAGTGGATGGCCGAGTTCAATGTCGAGGTGGCGGCGGTTAATCCAACTATCTTGGGTTCTCCGTTAAGGGAACGGGCGAGCTCTTCAGGTCCCACCCCGCTGACATTATCATCGATTATCCGGACCGAGTAACCATTTTCTCTTAGCGAAGATGCGAGGTACAACAGATTTAAAGGAGGAGCTTTGAGACCCAATCTCTCTCTGAGCGTGGTGTTGTCTAGCGGTGCTATCAGAACAACGTCCGCCATGTTTAACCCTCCAGATTGATCTTAGCCTCCGAAAGCATGTTCGCCAAAATGAACATCATCGTTACCACTTTAATTTCTGCTCCTATGGACTAATTTGCAATATTCTCGCCATAATGGACCTATTTTACCCCTCCAGCGATATCAATTACCTCGACCTAGTTCCAGCCTTATCCGTTTACGAAATTTAGACCGCAGTCCGACCTATTTATCCGTTTTTCATTTGCTAATTTATTATTCCGAAGCGATATGGGCGAGGACAAGATGAGTTTGGGATAAGACATGGTAAGCGTAAAGCCAGAGATAAGCTAGATTATTGTGAGAGGAAGTCGAGTTCAACTCAAATATATCATGCTCATATCCACGGCCCGGAACGACGGATCATGCCGACGCCCATAACGGCTAAAGGCATGTTAGGGCTGCATATACACGGATGAAGGTGTGAGAAATTATGGACACTCAAGGTGCTTTTGTGCTCAAATGTTAACGCGGACACTATGGAAGGCCCGTAACATCTCCCGGAAGGGCGAGGCAATGTTCCAAGTGCCGGTCAAGGATAATCGTCGATTCAGTAGGACAGTCTTCTTTATCTAATGAAAAGAAAGCAATGTTAGGATTGCTATACTGTCAAAAGTGGATCATTTATCCGCTCCTTGACAACGATTTGTTGAGCGAAGAGGTATTCGAGTTCCTCGAAAGTTATTAGCCATAGTGTTGAGAGGCAACATGAAAAGGGAAGGCTATGAAAATTCCTGGATTTTGAAATGAGGTAATGCGGGAGAACCGTGACGTAAAGGGCTAGGAGACGACGCAACCTTTCTCACGAAAAAAAATCTCAGATCAATTTTGTCATGTACACCACACCATAATTTATTGTAAAGAAATTACCGTTCATTGATCAGAGGAATCATGCATCTTCTGATTCCTCACTATGAGAACGGGACACTCTGCTAATCTGATGACTTTATCAGCTATGCTTCCCAATAAAAACTTGGAAACACCTGTACGACCAAACGTTCCAATAACTATCAAATCGTACATTTTGGAGTCCTGGGAAATGATTATAGCCGGAGAGCCTCGTTCTATTTTGGTCTCTACTTTTACTCCTATCTTCTCACCTTCGCTGAACACGAAATCCACAGCCTTTTTCCCCTCTATGTCCATGAACTGTGAAAGGTTGTAGGTCGTCGAGTGGATTATCAGATTCCAGCATTCAGCAGAATAATTATCATCCTCGACCACGAACAATGCGGTAACTTCCGCCCCCGTATGTTTTGCTAAATTAAGGCCCAGCA
This sequence comes from Methanomassiliicoccales archaeon, assembly GCA_050014375.1. Taxonomy (GTDB): domain Archaea; phylum Thermoplasmatota; class Thermoplasmata; order Methanomassiliicoccales; family UBA472; genus DASXVU01. The sequence goes on from JBEKDM010000067.1 coordinate 7,297, forward strand.
TTGTCGCAGCTTTCGTATACTCGCTTCCGTCAGTTGGGATAAGGATTCGTTTATACATGTTCATTTTCTCACACTGGATATTATATTGGGTAGCTTCTTTTATTCAATTATTACTCCGACGGCAAATTGTTACAAGGATCACAGAATCCAACTATCAATATTCATTGGCTTTGTCCATCAACTTCATTCGATTCATCTTCACTATATTCTCAACCATTTCCAGCTCTCCATAAGTCACATATGGTTTCTTGACCCACAAAGCTTGAGTCAATTCAGCCTTAGCCCGAATCCGGTATTCTTTGGTCTGTTCGAACATCACTACCATCGGATCCTCGACTATTCCTCTATCGATGTCGACATTGCTGAAGATCCTGCGACATCTGATCGAACTGTTCCTTCGTTATATCACCACGGGCATATCTTTCCTTTAGGATCCTCATCGGCTCGTTTTGACCATGACGTTATTGTATCCAATACCTGCGTCTGGAACGCCTGAATGAAATCCGGACGACAAAAACGAAAAGGAGTATGGCGATGATGATGAGCAACCACTCGCCCCTAAAGTTGCTAATACCGCCGAATAAGAAGAACAGGACCAGCACTGCGATCAAGCCGATAGGCAAAAGCAGCAATATTCCAATCGCACTCCTCCACGGTCTAGTGCGATATGGTCGACGGTTGTTAGGATCATCAACAGTCATTTCTCATCGTCTCCGAGTGTTTTGTCCGCATCAATGGGCCATTGTCTTTAGCTGTTCGATGTTGCCCTCGATGCGCTCGATCCTCTTCCGCTCTTCCTTTTCCAGGGTATCGACGATCTTCTCGAACGGGATGGCTAGCTTGTAAGCGTGGACCGGGCGGCCTTTCCCTTCCTTCTTTAGATCCCTCTTATTGATCCATTTCCTCCGTCTGAGCTCCTGCACGGCGATGGAAACCTCAGGTTGTCTGAGGGAAGTAGATATTTCGATCTCCACCGAGATAGTTTCTTCCTTCTTGCGCATGAAGGCTAACGTCTTTGCTATGTTCTTAGGCATCCCCGTGCCCATCAGAAGCTCGACCAATGTCTCGTCCTTCTTACTGAAACCTCTGTCCGCCATGATATTCACCAATCCCTCGAATTCTTGATTCCAAACAGTTATTATCCGTAGTCATGGCTCGATTTAATATATCTTCTGCTAGAAAAATAAAGAAATGGATAATATGACCAAGATTTGGCATCTATTTCCAGTGCAGGTTATTTTAGCCGGTTAGTCATTTAAGGCTAGGCTCATAGTCTGTTGCACGAATAAGAAACAGTCAGGTATCCAGCATTATATCACGTCTACGTTCTTCCCTCCGCACTAGGAATCGAGGATGCAGGACAGGCAGAGTATGAATCATGGTATGGAACATAGTAAAATACCTCGATCATGAATTCACTCCCCGATGGAACAACCTGCGGAAGGGAAGTGCATCCTGACCAGGAAGCTGAATACGTTTGACGTGACGAACCTGGTGGTCGGGGCCATCATCGGCGCGGACATCTACATCGTGGTCGGGCTTTCGGCAAATCTTATCGGTCCGGCTTCTTTGGTGGCTTGGGTGTTGGCTGGCGTCATGGCCATGGTGATCGCCATATCCTTTGCATACTGCGTCACCTTGCATCCGAGGGTGGGAGGCCCCTACGCCTACGTGAAGGATGTCTCCACCCCCTTTGCTGGGTTCATGGTCGGGTGGAGCCTGTTACTGGCTGAATGGTTCTCCCTGTCGGTCTTTCCGGTCGCATTCACCCAATATTTTACATTTCTAGTTCCCGGCATCGATGCGCTGGGTGTAGTATTGCTCAAGGCTGGCTTTATCATATTCATCGTCGCCTCCAACCTCGTCAGCGTCAAGGCCGCAGGCCGGGCGAACGACGTCCTCACGATCATCAAGCTGAGCCCTTTGGTGCTCATCATTGCAGTCGGCCTGGGGTTCATGTTCGCCCACCCAGCCACGGTCTCGGGCAACATGAACCCGTTCTTCACCGGGGGCGCCGTCACTTTTGGCGGCGCCCTGGTATTGATATTCTGGGCCTATGCCGGATTCGAGCTGTCGACCCTGCCAGCGGATAATGTGGACCGGCCGCAGCGCACCATTCCCCGCGCCATGATCATCGGTATGACGATCGTCATCGCGTTCTACCTGCTGACCAACCTGGTCATCATCGGAAGCGTCAGCCAGCAGGTCCTGATAGGATCGAGCACGCCGCTCATCACCACCGCGCATACGCTCTTTGACCCGCTCGCCGCCATCGCTCCGCTGCTCATCGGGATCGTTGGTATCGGCGCATTGTTCTCTATCATGGGTGCGGACGAATCGGGCACCATCGGGACCGCACAGCTGACATACGCCATGGCATTGGACGGCTTCCTGCCCCACTCCTTAGCCAGGACGGGGAAGAAGAGCGGCGCGCCTTACGTGGCGATCGTCGTGCTCTGCTCCACCGCGTTCATCGTGAGCGTGTTCGGAGGCCTGGCGTCGCTCATAAACGCATCCGTGTTCCTTCTGGCCTTCGTCTACCTCAGCACCTGCCTGTCCACATCCCTACTTATCAGAAAATATCCGGAACATGCCAGGGGGTTCAGGGGGAAGCGGGTGATCCCGATCGCGGGGGCAACGTTCTCGTTGTTGCTCATCCTTCTGACCGATCCCTCCGAGATTCTGATCTCCCTGGTGCTGTTGGCCGTCGGCATCCCCATCTATGTCTTCTTCTCCCCAAAGAAGGAGCTTGCCGAGGCCAAGGCCAAGTTCTATTCCACCGAGGAGGTCCTGGCCCGTGCGGCGGCGCAGAACACCCGGTTCCTGGCCCACCCGCTGCATCACATCAAGCTCTTCATCTATCGCAAGAAGAACGTTAAGCCGGCGTTCAAGAGAAAGGAGAATGGGAGATAATGCATATTTCTCCTGTAATACCTTCATTCTGGGAAGCCCTCGTGAAATGATATAGCCTTCCTACATTTCTTGCATCTATCGGCACTTGTCATGGACGATCATGACGTTCTCCGCCCCGCAATTGGAACGATTAATGTCCTCCCGCCCGCGACTTACCATAATCAAAGGTGAAGACCGAATCTCACATGAACAAACGATTTCAACTTCATTGTCAAGGGTCGGAAGAAGACGACGGAAGAGCCTTGGATATTATGCCAGGTCACGATCCATCCTGATGTCAGTTTGTAAAACATAATAATAAGAACTGATGCCCACAAGGGAGTCAATAAATATGAAAGATGGTGGTCAAAGTCGCCTTGTATGTCACCTGTCCCATCCTGATCTTGGCCGTCGATGATGAACCCGACCTCTGTGCATTGACAAAGGAATTCTTGGAGAGAACAGGGTATATAGAGGTGGATATCTTTGGTTCGGTGGCTGAGGCCAGGAAGGCGATCGCTCGACGACATTATGATGCGATCGTATCCGACTATCAGATGCCGGGTGAGGACGGGATCCAATTCTTGAAATCGCTGCGGGCATCGGGCGACACGACACCGTTCATTTTGTTCACCGGGAAGGGTAGGGAGGAGATCGTCATCGAAGCGATCAACAACGGCGCTGACGCCTACCTGCAGAAAGGTTGGGAACCTAGATCTCTCTTCGCGGAGCTGGAACACCGCATGGGCACGATAGTCCGAAGGCACCGTGCTGAGGCGGCCCTGCTGGACAGCGAGTCGGAGTTCCGCACTCTGTTCGAGGATAACCCGGACGGCGTCTTACTGGTCGGTATCGACGGAAAGCTCCTGAACTGCAACCAGGCGGCCGCCCGCATGGTGCTGATGCGCAAGGAGGAGATAGTCGGGTACAACATCTCTGACACGGGGGTCTTCAGCTCGGATGATCTGGCTCTTTTCCAACGGACCATGATCGCTAAAGCAAAGGGCGAGCCCGTCTCGCCCATCGTGTCCCAGCTCCATCGCAAGGACGGTACAATAAGGTGGGTTGAGATCCGCTCCTCCGTTGTGATGAAAGCGGGCCGATTTCATGCTTTCCAGATCATTGGCCGGGATATCACCGAGCGCAAGAATGCGGAGGAAGCTGTAAAGGAATCTGAGCAGCGGCTCTCTGATATCATCGATTTCCTTCCAGATGCAACAGTTGCAATAGATACCGGAGGGCACGTAATCGCATGGAACAAGGCGATCGAGGAGATGACCGGAGTTCCTGCACTCGATATGATTGGTAAGGGCAACTACGAATATTCCATCCCCTTTTACGGGGAGCGCCGCCCTACCCTGATCGATCTTGTATCCGTTCCCGATGAAGGACTTACTCAACACAAATACTCAAACATTAAAAAAGAAGGAGATATCCTCCTTGCGGAGACTTCCATTCCCCGCCCACTGGGGCGATATTCTGTCCTGATGGGCAAAGCATCCATTCTCTACGACCGCAAAGGGACGGTCATCGGCGCCATTGAATCCATCAGAGATATCACAGAATCACGTCACACGGAAGACGCGTTGCGCGTTGAGCAGGAAAAGTACGTCAAGACCTTCCTTGCCGTTCCGGATGTCGTCATGGTCAGCGAGATCGATACCGGGACGATTCTCGAAATCAATGATGCGGCGTTCAGGGTGTTCGGGTATACCCGCGAGGAACTGATCGGGAACAGCGCTCTGGATCTCGGTATCTGGGTTCGTCCCGAAGATCGGGCTGACCTGATCACCCAATTGCAGGAGCAGGGACGGGTGCAGGACAATAAAGAGCAGTGGCGCCGCAAATCAGGAGAAGTGTTCTCCGCCGAGATCTCTGCTGACACGATCACCCTCGGGGGCAAGAAGATTCTGATTAGTGTTATACATGATATCACCGAGCGTGTGAAAGCGGAGGAGACGCTGAGAGAGAGCGAGAGGAGATACCGCATCCTCGTGGATGGCGCCAACGAGGCGATCGTGGTTTTGCAGGACGGGATGCTGCGATTTGTCAATCCAGCGACCGTGGCATTGACCGGGATTTCGGAACAGGAACTCATCTCGTCACCATTCATAACATTCATCCATCCCGAGGATCGCGCCATGGTGGCGGAGCACTACCAGAAGAGGTCACGGGGGGAGCCCATCCCAGATCGTTATGTTTTTCGATTATTGATAAAGGAGATGACCACCAGATGGGTCGAGTTGAATGCGGTCGCGATCGACTGGGAGGGACGGCCCGCTACCTTGAACTTCCTTACCGACATCACCGAGCGCAAGCGGGCGGATGAACAACTTGCCCGGGCGAACCGTGAACTGCGGATGCTTAGTGACACCAACCAGGCGCTGATTCGCATCACGGATGAAGCAACTCTAATGAATCAGGTCTGCCGGATCGTCGTTGAGGTGGGCGGTTATCGGCTGGCGTGGATTGGGTTTGCGGAACAGGACGAGGCAAAGACTGTGCGCCCGGTGGCCCATTCAGGTTTAGATTCGGGATACATCGAGTCTGCCAACATTACCTGGGCGGATTCCGAACGCGGTCGGGGGCCGGGCGGTGCCGCGATCCGCACGGGGCAGGTGTCCATCGCCCGTAACATTTCCAAGGACCCAGACTTTGTTCCCTGGAAGAAGGATGCCGTTTTACGCGGCTATCAGTCGGTCATCGCTCTGCCGCTGACCCGT
>JBEKDM010000068.1:0-12859 GCA_050014375.1 Methanomassiliicoccales archaeon
ATCGACTCCGCTCCACTGCTCGATGAGTTCTCGGCTTCGGCCATAGAACCCTCCGTCAGTTGCTCCGGCTGGGCCGGGCCATTTCGAGGTTTACACCGTAAACAGGTTAGTGAGCAGAGTATGTTTACGATGTAAACTTGTCAAGGCGGCCAAAGGCCTAGAGTGGAGGAGCCATGACAGCGATAACCGGCGAGGGAGCCCACAGGCCGCTAAGTCGCGAGGTGATCCTCGATGCCGCGCTCCAGCTCGTCGACGAGGATGGACTTGAGGCCCTCAGCATGAGGCGGCTTGGGGCGAGGCTCGGAGTCGAGGGCATGGCGCTGTATCGCTACGTTGAGAACAAGGCCACGCTCCTCGACGGTCTGGTCGAGCGTCCTGACGCAGTCGTAGAACGTCGGTATCCTGAGGGTGCCTTCCTTAACGACGGTTTCTGTCCTCGGGATCACAAAACCGTCCTTCGATCCATTGCTGTCATGTAGATAGACCCGCTCCAGAATCCCCTTGGCATCGCTGAGGTTAGCCAACCCGGGCACGCAGCCCTCGTGGGCGCATGAACCAAAAGCAATCAATATAGCGGACTTTGAACGGAACAGCTTCGCCATGTGCTCCTGTTCGCTGTTCCGGATCGAGCCATTGAAGAACGTGATGTCGATGTGGCCGTCCGGCATCGCCTCGACGGCGTCGTACTTGACGTCCATCGCCACCGGCCAGAAAACGATATCCGCTGCCTTCACGAGGTCTAGTATCTTCTCGTTGATATCCAGGACGGCTATCTCGCAGCCGCCGCAGCTGGCCGCCCAGTAGAACGCGATCCTCAGTTTCCGTCCGATATTCTCTCCCCCTTCGGTACGTTCATGAGATACTCATGAATTGACCTGGCCGCCCGTTTTCCGGCCCCCATGGCGCTGATGACCGTCGCCGCCCCGGTGGCAATGTCCCCGCCGGCGTACACGCCCTCCAGGTTTGTCCTGCCATCCGCGTCAACCACGATGGTCCCGTTCTTGGGGTTGGTCATCAACCCCTCTGTGGTGCGCTGGATGATCGGGTTCGGCGTCTGCCCGATGGCGATGATGACGGTATCGACCGGGATCTCGAAGTCCGAGCAGGGGATCGGTTGGACCCCTTGCCTGCCTTTCTCGTCCGGTTCGGTCAGTTCCATGCAGGTGCACTTCATCGACTTGACCCAGCCCTTCTCGTCACCGTAAAATTCAACGGGGGCACTGAGGAATTTGCACATGAGGCCTTCCTCCTCGGCGTTCTCGATCTCCTCCCGCCTCGCCGGCAGCTCGTTCCGGGAACGCCGATAGTTCAGGCAGACGGTCGCTCCCAGTCGCATCGAGATGCGGGCGCAGTCGATGGCGACGTTTCCGCCGCCGATCACCACGACGTGCTTGCCGATGCGTATCGGCGTGTCCTGCTCGGGGAAGGCGTAGGCCTTCATGAGATTTACCCGGATCAGGAACTCGTTCGCCGAGTATATCCCACCCAGGTTCTCCCCGGGGCAGCCGGTCCACTGCGGCAGGCCAGCGCCGCTGCCGATGAATATCGCGTTGTAACCCTGATCCAACAGCTCGGGGATGGTGTGTATCCGGCCGATGAGATAGCCCAGCCGAAGCTCCACGCCCAGCTTCTTCACGTACTCGATCTCCTTCTGGACGATCTCCTTGGGCAGGCGGAACTCTGGAATGCCGTAACTGAGCACGCCTCCGCCGACGTGCAGCGCCTCGAACAGGGTCACTGCGTGGCCCAACTTGGCCAGATCGGCTGCGGCGGTCAATCCCGCCGGACCCGCCCCTATTACAGCGACCCTCTTGCCGGTTGGAGGGACCGTTTGCGGCCAATAGCCCTCATGCTCCCTCTCCCAGTCGGCGAGGAAACGCTCGAGGCGTCCGATGTTGACCGGGTCGCCCTTCTTTCCCTTGACGCACTTCATCTGGCACTGCCCTTCCTGCGGGCAAACGCGCCCACAGACCGCTGGCAGCGCGTTCTTTGACTTGATGATAGCTATGCCTTCGGCATATTTGCCTTGCGAGATGCAGTTTATGAACTCGGGGATCGGCACATCCACTGGGCAACCCTTGCGGCATTGGGGATTCTTGCACTTCAGACATCTGGCCGCCTCTTTGAGGGCCATCTCCTCAGTATAGCCAAACGCGACCTCACGGAAGTTCTTGACGCGCTCATGAGGCTCTTGCCTAGGCATTGGGACATCCTCGTCATGCGGGGCACGAACGGCTGTTTCCCCTATCTCAGGATCATTTCCTTTCACACTTGCAGCCCCCATTCGTCTCCCAAAGGACGGAACTCAATCTCTCTTCCGGAAGCATCGTACGCTGGCGCATGATCAGCTCATCGAAGTTCGTCTTATGCCCGTCGAACTCCGGGCCGTCGACGCAGCCAAACATCATCTTTCCCCCCACAGTCACACGACAAACTCCGCACATGCCCATGCCGTCGATCATGATAGGTGTCAGGGTCACGAAGGTCGGGATGCCATAAGGCCTCGTTATCTCGCTTACCCGCTTCATCATGTCGACCGGGCCCATGACCACGCAGCGGTCGAACTTCTCCCTCTTCAGCAGGTCGTTCAGGAACTCCAGTCCCTGTGCACCGGCCGTGCCGTCGTCGGATGCGACATGGACCTCGTCGCTGAAGGCCGTGGCCTCTTCCTTCATGAACAGGAACTCATCCCCCCGACAGCCGAGGACCGTGGTCACGTGGTTCCCTGTCGCTTTCAAAGCCTTTGCCTGAAGCAGCAACGGAGCGATCATGATGCTTCCGCCAACACACAGCACGCGCCCGAACTTCCTGATCTCAGAAGGATTGCCAAGAGGTCCCGTGACGTTGAATAGGCGGTCTCCGGGGCTGAACGTGCCCAGCTCCTTTGTGGTCTTTCCGACCTCGTGGAATGCGAAGGATACCGACCCTTTCTGTGCATCATAATCGCAGATGGTCAGGGGCACCCTCTCGCCCCTCTCCTTTGCGATGACGATCAGGAATTGACCTGGCCGGGCCTTGGCCGCCACGTCCGGGGCCTCGACCTCGAACAACGTCTTCTTGTGGGCGAGCTGTCTCTTGGAAACTATTCTGAACGTCATCACTTGGCCTCCTTCTGGGCCGAAACGGTCCGAGGCGGCATGACCGCGATCCTCTCATAGAACGCCTCGAACTTGCTGACGAATTCGCCCTCGGACCTGGGCGAGAGTTCGTGTATCTCGAACCGATCGAGCAGGTCCAGCTTCTTCAGGTAGGCCATCAGGACATTCAACTGCCTTTCCGAGGTGTCCCTTCCGTGATGGAGCTTGCAATCCTGTGCCGAACAGATGACGGCCATGACACCGTCGAACCCCCGCTCGAAGGCGCTCACGACGTGCACCGGGTCCATTCCCTTGAAGCATGGGACCTCGAGGATCATCGCGTCCTTCCCTTTGAGGGCCTTCTCAGGATTGTCCAGGCCGGAGTACTCCGACCACTGGCACACGATAACGAGGACCGATGACCGGCTTCCTCGGCCCTTCATGACCTCCGCCGCCCCTCCGTAGGATGCCATGATGTCCTCGAACTCATAGCCCTTCACATGGATGGCATGGTGCGGACAGACGATCTGGCACGCACCGCAGCCCATGCATTTCTCCGGGTCGGTGGTGGGCGTGGAGAACGGTTCCGCCCTGATGGCGTTGTATGGGCATATGAAGACGCATTTGCCGCACCCGACGCACTCCTTGTTGTTCCGGACCACCTTCCGGGAATACTTGACGACCTTGAGGGCGTCCTCTGGGTAGCCGAGCTGATGTATGACGGCGCTGCCAAGAAGCATGCGTCTGGTCCCTATCTTTGTGCCTTCCTTCATGCGGCAGAATTCGTCATGGCATTGGATCGAGACGATGTTCTTTACCCCAGATTTGAGGGCGTGAAAAACGAAGTTCGTCGGGATCCGGCCTGCACAAGGGACGCGCATGGGAATGTAGTCGGTCCCGTTCAGGCCTTGGCCAGCAAGAATATCCTCCACCTCTCCATCTCTAGGTGAGTTGCCTCTGCACATCAATACTAACGTTTCCGATTTCACATCCTTGGATGCTGAGCGGACATAGTCCAGCAGTCCCTCGTAGTCATAGTAGGACATCTCGATGGCCGACACCGGACAGGCACTGTAGCAAATCCCGCAGACCTGGCATTTTTGGATATCAATATTCAATCTGCCATCTTCGGGCTGACGATCGATGGCATCGAAAGGACATAGAGAGTGGCAAACCTTGCATCGGCTGCACAGGTCCTGGTTTATCCTCACGGCGGCTAGGCAGCTGTCGTTCATCCCTCTTTTCCCCCTCAGGGTCACAGACAATAATTGGCCGAGGCGAGCAATCCTGGCCACGACATGGGCATCAACTTATTTATCAAATACCGGTCAACCATGTATGGTCACCTGCAGGGAGACCTCGTTGCCTACCCCAAGTTGTAGTTTGTTGCATAATGGGGGTATTTTATTTAATGCATGTGCTGGATGGTTCGTGAACTACTTCTCCACACCAGAAACCGACCTGCATATCTGTCCAAATATAGATTCCTCGGATATCGTTTGAACCGAGCCCTGAGAATATCTTTATCATGGCATTCCCATTAACTATTCGAATGGACTACGATCTGGTCATTATTGGGGGCGGGCCAGCCGGCCTGACGGCAGGCATTTGCGCGGTCCAGAGAAACCTTCGCACCATCATCATTGAGGCGGAAGAGGCGGGCGGACAGCCAGGTACTCTATATCCCGAGAAAGAAATCTACAACTGGCCATGCTTCCAGAGCGTCACCGGTCAGGACATCTCCAAGAACTTCGTAAACAATGCGTTGAAGAAAGGCGTCATTCTTAAGCAGAACGAGACCGCCGAGGAGATACTCGATGTCCCGAACGGTCTCAGGGTCGTCACGAACAAAGGGTCATATTCCTCCGCCGCGGTCATCATCGCCATCGGCAATGGTTTCTTGAAACCAATAAAGCTGGACGTGCCGGGCGCATCGGAATTGGAGGGCAAGGGCGTCCACTACATGATGCCCAGCAAGAAGGAGTTCACCGGCAAGAGTGTCGTGTTCGTCGGAGGAGGTAACTCCGCGCTGGAAATGGCATTAATGGTCTGCAATATAGCGGACACGTGCATAGTGCATCGGCGGGACCGCTTCCGGGCGGACCATTGCATGATCGAAAAGGTCAAGGACGCCAAAATCAGGACCGTCATGAACGCCGAGATCCTGAAGATCGAGGGCAGGGGCAAGGTCGAAAAGGTCCATCTAAAGATCGGAGACGCCCAGGAGGAGATTGCTGTTGACATGGTGGTCATCAAGGTTGGCATGACCCCAGAAACAGAACACCTGAAGAGATGGAACCTGGCCCTGGAGGGCGACGGTATCAAGGTCAACCAGCAGATGTTGACCTCACGAAAGGGTGTCTTCGCCTGCGGTGATGCGGTCGCTTACCCGGGAAAGTACAGGCAAATTGTAACCAGCTCGAGCGAGGGCGCGACGGCCGTCAATTCCGTTGTCGAATACTTTAGGAAACAACGAAATCTAACCTGAGCCCCCAATTTTTTGAAGGATTTGATCTGGAATCATTAGGCAAGTATTCATAACGTTCATTAATTTGAATAAAAATATAATGATAAGGCACCCCAGAATCGAAAAAATCTATCGATGCAAGTAAGAACTCACAACAGATTTTGAACAGGACAGGCAGGTCCATGACATTAGGCAAAATGGTGCACTTCGGCTCTGAAAGCGAATAGAAGCTTGCCAGACCAAAACTCAAGTAAGTTCGACTCGGCGGAGGAATGAAGAAATTAAAAAGATGTTGAGGGAATCCATATTCACGAAGGACCCCTTCAACAGGAAGTGAAACGTTTAGGGCCGCTCTAATCGCGGGCGATCAGATCAATGGCGCCTCGGCATTCCACGCTCGGAGCATCCGGCATCGCCATTCGCGAGAATCCCGTTCATGTCGGGAAGCGTATACTCTGCGGTCTGATTTGTCAGACTGATGGAATGCTCTCCGTGTCCGCAACTTTCAGCGTTCAGGACCATGGTTATTTTCTCCGTGGTGTCGTTGCTCAGGACGCCCACACTGCGCAGGCCATAGTAGTCAGCCACGATGGTGTAGTTTCCCTCGGGCAGGATAATCTGAGCCACACCGCCGACGCCGGTCGTGCTTACGGCGATCTTCTCTATCGTTATCGTCTCTACCGTGTCGTTCTGAACCACAGTGACCTCATAGACGGTCACATTGGCGCCCTGTATGGGAACCGTTTGCCCCTGAAAATCAGCATATACGGTTACGTTAAGGGTCTTGGTCAAGGTCGCGCTGTCGACGCTCACATCGCTACTTCCATCGGTGGCGATCCCGTTGGTGGCAACCATCCCGGCGGCTATCAGGCCGCTCGCCAGAATGGCGCAGACCAACAGAGTTACCCCAATCTTCTTCCTGTTCAATTATCAGGCCTCCTGAAAAGGGAATTGGGGGCAGAGCTATATCCCAAGTCGGAAGGCATCGTATGGACGAATCATTCATAGTCTTGATAACCTTCTCATGACTGGCATAGTAGATCTCATATGTTGCCCCCTCCTCGCTGGTTCATGCCATTGGATGCGACCATTCAGATGTTCACGGGGATCGTCGCACTTGCCGTGGCCTTGTATGCACGACGTGGATATCAGTGGGTCCAGGAGAGCAGCCTTTACCGGATCTTCGTGGCGTTCCTCCTGTTGGCCCTGGCATTCATAGTCAGCGGGGTGGTCATGTCATTCGCACAAATCCAACAGATGACCTTCGACCAGGCGGTGGGGTCAGGAGCCCTTACGCAGGCCGGTTTTGCCCTTTACTATGGCTTAAGCATAGCCGCCTACGGGGTTCTGATATACACATACTGGCGCCAGCTCGGATTGTTCGCCGCGGCACCGATAGGTCCGTTGGTGCTGTTCAATTCTCCACCATTGGAACTGATCGTCATCCTTCTCCTCGGTTTCATCATCTCTGCTCAGATCCTGCACGAGAAAGGACAGGGCTGGAGGAATCAGGGCGTGGTGACGATCAGTTTTTCCTTGGTGCTGACCTCACATATCCTGATCCTATTCGAATCTGGATCGAATGATTATATGCCGTACTTCCTGGCCAGGGGATTGCAGATGTTCGGTTTCGCCTTGATGGTGGTCTTCCTATATCGTCTGGGGAGGGTATCTTGAAAGACGAGCAGGACAAAGCAAAGTATCGGTCAAAGGGCCGAATTTTCGCCGATATCCTCAAGGCGGTCCAGGAAGAGGAGAAGGCGATAACGACCCACATCCTCTACAAGTCAAACCTGTCCCATGACCGCCTCACCAAATACCTTCAGAACCTGGAGGAGGGAGGTCTGCTGAAAAGGTCCGAGGAAAGGGACAGGACAGTATACGAGATCACTGAAAAGGGCAAGCACTTCCTCTCCGAGTTCCAGCGCATGGAAGCGTTCGTCAGCGGGTTTGGTTTGGACATATGATGTTGCCCAGTAATTCTGGTGTACTAGTGTCAGTCCGTTCAGGTTTACAGTGATGTCGGAAGGTCATGGCAAAGTGCCCGTACCGATCTACTTCGGGAATGTGCCCGTGTCAGCAAGGTTGAACGCTCAACAATATTTTTTTCGGTCGAATTATATAGACCAAGATGTTTTGTGGATTAAAATCTGGCAATTGGCCATAAGACGGCTCTTGCCCCAATATACCAGGTTGATTTGATGAGCCCCCAGGAAACAGAAAAATTGAACGGCAATTGGAAGATACTCGCCATATTGGCATCCGTCTCGATGATGGTCATGTTCATCGAGATCATGCTGGTGCCGGCCTTGCCGTATGTGGGTGCGGACTTCAACAATTTCCAGTGGATATCGTGGGTCCTCTCGATCTATCTTCTCGTGGGCGCGGTGGCAACACCTCTGGCCGGTCGCCTCGGCGACATATACGGCAAGAAGAAGATAATGATCTATGTCATGTGCATCTACATCGTCGGACTGCTTGGCAGCGGGTTCTCGTTGGACATCTCGCGTGCCCTGTTCGGGCAACCTTCGATCTTCGTGCTGATATTCTTCCGAGGTGTCCAGGGAATAGGGGTGGGGATGTTCCCGTTAGCCTTTGGAATCATCCGGGACACCTTCCCCAAGGACAAGATCCCGACCGCCATCGGCACCGTCAGCGCCATGTTCTCGGTCGGAGTGTCGCTCGGTCTGTTGGGCGGAGGATACATCACGTCGGTCGGTCACTGGTATGACGCATTCCACGTTGTAGTACCGTTCTTCGCCGCGCTGACGATCCTCACTGTGTTCCTTATCAAGGACCCGATAGTGGTCAAGAGAGGATCCCTGGATATGTCCGGGGCAGCCACCCTGGGGGTCGGTGTGTTCTCGCTTCTGCTCGGCCTGACACAGGGGGCAGGAATGGGGGTGGAGCAGCCCGCTGGTCATCGGACTGTTCGTGCTCGCATTGACGATGTTCGCCATATTCACGAAGTTGGAGCTGGGGACCAGGGACCCGATAGTCCGGCTATCCATGTTCCGTAACCGTGGTGTTCTGGATGCCAGCGTCACCGCGATCTTCATCGGCTTCTGCATGTTCTTGCTCTTCCAGACCCTGCCGTTCTTCCTGGAGACGCCGATCCAGGCGGGGGGCTTTTTCGGCATCACCGACACCTTCGTGATCGGGCTCTATATGTTCCCATCGGCGATCGCGCAGCTCATCTTCGGCCCTCTGGGCGGTGTGCTCTCGAAGAAGGTCGGGGCTGACAAGGTGCTGATTGCAGGTCTCGCCATCCTGACGCTCGGATTCGCCACCTTGGTCTATATGCACACGGACTGGGTGGGCATCGTGGTCTCGGTGTTCATAGCAGGTGCGGGAATGGCGCTGTGCATGGTGTCGATAATCAACCTGGTCGTCGTCACTTGCAAACAAAGCGAATTCGGCGTCGCATCCGGCATGAACACGCTGTTCCGGGTCGTGGGTGGATCGGTGGGACCGGTCCTGGCAGTGGTCATACTGTCGAACTACACTATGGTGGTCCAAGGCCATGTCATCTACACTGAGAACGGGTATGTGGCCACCTGGATAGTCGGTGTCGCCTTCTCCCTCATTGGTCTGGTGTTCGCCGTCATCCTGCGTCCGAAGAAGACGGACATGGAATGCGACATCGCGGCGGAGGACCTTCCCCCGGAACAATGACCGGACATCCTTTGGACTCCTGGCCAGTTGCGCTCGCAGATGGTCACATCGATCTCACGCTTCCAGATGGCGTGTGCAATGATTTCGATGCACTTTCAGAATGTCTTCGACCAGGCATGGGGACCGATGGCAGTACCGATCTATACTGAACCGTAAAAGCCTCTACAGCCGTCTCCACTTGCTATCGTCAGGATCAACCCTTCTCTGCGCCTCGTCCGGGTGAACTTTGTGCCTTTCGTCCCTTTTTATCGGCGGGTCCCAGTTCATGTCGTCGTCGAGCCTGGGCAGAGGCACGTCGATGGAGTTAATGTCCCTGACCATGGTCCCTGTCGACCGCTTCTTGTCGGCCTTGCGGTATTGAAGCCCGTCCCTCTCCATCTTTCGCTGTTCGATCTTGGATAGGGTCATGGGGTCGGTGGTCAGCTTGTGCGTCCTCCACATGAGCGCCAATGACCCCAGGAAGTATGCGAGGAATATGATTAGACAAAGGTACCACCCCAATCTGAAAACGAAGGCAGTGGAGGCTATCGTCAACAAACTAGCGCAGATGAACATGCTGATGAATCCCGAGATCAGTTTCGGGTCCCTGGTCCTTACGCCCAGATTGTCGTAACTTATGGTTTTGATGATCGGGCGCAATTCCTTCTCCAGCATGTAGTAGATGTAAACGGAGGTAGCGAGCGCCACTAAGAATATCGGCAATGCCAACTCATCGCCGGATATCATTATCCCAACCAGGGCGATGAAATATGCCACCAGCGTCACCTCGATCTTCCTCGAACGGCGGAAAAGCTTCAGGGAGGAGGGCAGGATCATCTTGTTCATGGTCCGGTTCATTATCGAGGAGCTGTATTTCGCGAAACTGGGAACGATCCGCCTTAGAACACCATAGATCGAATCGCTGGCCCTCATCATCATCGGTGTTAGCATGCTCATGGCGAAACAGAAGGTACCGGCGAATGGGTTCAGCTGTGATGCTTTGGTGACACCCGCGGCGTTCGATCCGACCGAAGCGAACATGACCGACTCGGCGCCGCGGCCGCACATGGAGGTGCCCATGAATGTGGCCGACCTCCCAGAAAAGCCCAAGAAATAGGCCAGGGCGCTTGTGAGAAAGAGATCGCCAAGTATCACCATAGGTACGGCGATCGCAACTATCCAAATGACCGTAGGGAACATCCCGGGATCGATCAACATACCAAATGAAATGAAGAACACCGCGACCAGTGCATCCTTGAACGGAGATATTCTGTCCTTCAGGCGGTCCGATATCTTGGTCTCGGCAAAGACCATTCCCAGGAAGAAAGCGCCGATGATAGCTGGAACGCCAGAGACCTCGGCCATGGCCGAAGAGAGGAACACCAGACCTAGTGCGAACAGAACGAACATCTCGTCGCTCTTGATCTTCTCGAAGTGCTTGGCACACCGAGGGATCACGAAGAGGGCCAGGAATATGAAGAATGTATAGAAGGCAAGCACACCGACGATCATCGTGGTCAGCGTCAATGCGTTACTGCCACCGCTCTTGAAGAGCAGACCACCGGCGATGGTCATCAAGATCATGGAGAGGAAATCTTCCACCACCACCATCCCGAGCAGGAACTCGGTCTCTGGACTGCTCATCTTCTGCAGCTCCATAAGGGACTGACCGGTTATGGCTGCGGAACCCATCGCGATCACTCCAGCCAGGAAGACAGTGTCAATGATCGGCCAGCCCAGGGCCAGACCGATCAGTATGCCTATGAAGAAATCCAGTCCGGTGTTGACCAGGGCCAGGAGGAACGCCGAAGATTTCGTCTTCTTCAGCTTGGTGACGCTGAACTCCAATCCAACGAAGAACATGAGGAGCGTCAGGCCCAGCGTGGAGAGATAGGAGATGAAGCTCGTATCCTTCATCAGGCCATCGTATTGGATCCCAAAGAGGTTGAAATGTATGAACGGGCCGATCAGTACGCCCGCGACAATATACCCTAGTATCACGCTCTGCTTCGCCTTTGCAGCCAGAGCGGCACCGATGAAGGAGACGAGCATGATTATGCCCACCTCGAACATTATCTCCTGCGTCGCGACCATCTTCGTCTCAGCCCTAGAGATGCGGGCATGGAACTACGGGGTCGACTGCTTGGTGGACGTTGCGTTTTACTTCGACAGGTCCGTGGAGTCGCCCATCAACCATTTCAATCCTAGATATTGCCTAGACTCATTCAGAGTTCAGGCTAGTGCATCCCTATTTCACCTTAATAACCTGAAAGATATAAAAGGGTATTGTGCCAGCTGATGGCCATGCGAATTAGGGACCGAATCGGCTGAACATTTGACCCGTTCCTGAATCCCTGCCCCTGCTTTGGCCGAAACAATCATCCGCGTTCCGGTGCAATCATTCGGCGGCTGATGATTTGGACGGCGACTACCATTCCAAGAGCGCGGATGATGCCATTTCTAGTCTAGAGTCTTCTTCCGATGGCCTATCATCAGGAGAGGCAGCCGAACGACTACGGGAGTTCGGGCCGAACGAACTGATGAGACAGCACACCCTTTCCCCTTGGCGCCTGCTGCTGGACCAGTTCAAGGACCTGATGGTCATCGTTTTGATCGTGGCGGCGCTCATATCCGGTATTCTTGCCTTCCTGAAGGGCTCGATCGAGGACTGGCTGGATACTGTCGTCATCATGATTATCGTGGCGGTGAACGCGGTATTCGGTTTTTTCCAGACCTACCGGGCGGAGAAGACCATCGAGGCCCTCCGTGACATGGCCTCCCCGCTCGCGACAGTCATAAGAGGGGGGGAGGAGATCGAGGTTCCCTCCAAGGACCTGGTTCCGGGAGACGTCATCCAGCTCGCTACCGGTGACAAAGTAGGGGCCGATGCCCGCCTGATCGATTCGGTCAATCTGAGAACGAACGAGGCGGCACTGACCGGGGAGTCGCTCCCGGTAAGCAAGGACCACCGCATGGTCCTCCCAAAGGACACCTTGGTCTCTGACCGCGTCAATATTGTGATGGCGGGGAGTTCGGTCCTGAGCGGCCGGGGAAGGGCGGTGGTCATTTCCACTGCCATGGGGACCGAATTGGGAAGGATCGCCAGGATGGTCCAGGGAGAGGACGAGGAGAGCCCGCTGCAGAAGAAGCTTAAACGTCTGGGGAAACAGATCGGGATCGGAATAATCGGCGCCTGCGTCTTCATTTTCTTCATCGGGATCCTGGAAGGAGTGGCCATCGAGGAGATGTTCCTGACCGCAGTGAGCCTGGCGGTTGCGGCCATACCGGAGGGCTTGCCAGCCATTGTGACCGTCTCCCTTGCATTGGGCCTGCAACGTATGGCCAAGAGGAAGGCACTGATGCGCCGACTGCCCGCGGTCGAGTCGCTGGGGAGCGCTACGGTCATATGCACGGACAAGACCGGTACCTTGACCAAGGGCGAGATTAACATCAAGGAAATAATTGTGGAACAGGAGCTCAAGGTCACCGGCGAAGGATACGAACCGATCGGTGAATTCTTTACCGGGAATGGAAAAGCAGATCCAAATAGCATCCCTGGCCTCATGGAGCTGTTGACGGCGGGAACGCTCTGCAACGATTCTCAACTCTATCAGGAGGGCGGCCGATGGAAGATAAGAGGAGACCCTACAGAAGGGACCAT
>JBEKDM010000069.1:0-12636 GCA_050014375.1 Methanomassiliicoccales archaeon
CGATGCCTGTATTGCTCCCTTGGAGATGTTCCTCAGGGCAATGTCCAGGCGCCTGGAAGGTGCAATATCGACGGCCTTCGGGACGGAGATTCCTCCGAATTGAAGCCGGGTGATCTCTTCCCGCGGCGCAGCGTTCTCCAGTGCCTCGACGAGTACTTGGACCGGGTTCTTCTTGGTCCTCTCGGCGATGACATCGAAGGCGTCCTTCGTCACACGGTAAGCCTTCATCTTCTTGCCGGTGTAGACCTCGGTCCTCATCATGTTGTTGAGCAGGCGCTCTACGATGTTGACCTTGGACTTACCGAACCAGCGGTTGGCGTGCCTCGCGTCGCTGTGCGGCAATGAGATCGGGCTGAGGTTGATATACTTGGCCAGTCCGCCATCCTTGACGACGACGTCGGCCATTCCGAACTTTCCGAACAACAGGATGTTGTTGAATTGAAGGGTAGTCTCTTCTGCCAAAGAATTCACCTCACTGGCTTTTCTTTTCTGCCCCTAACCAGTTCGTTGAGGGACACGTTGTTCACCTGGATGACCTTGAACCTGACACCAGGAATATCACCGTAGGAACGACCCATTCTTCCGCCGATGCCCTCTACTAGGACCTCGTCGTGCTCATCGATGAAATTGATGGCGCCGTCACCGACTGCAAAGGCGGTGATCTGCCTGCCGTTCTTGATCAGCTGTACCTTTACGCACTTTCTGATCGCGGAGTTCGGCTGCTTGGCCTCGATACCGACCTTTTCTAGTACGATGCCCCTAGCCTGGGATGCTCCTTCCAACGGGTCAGACTTCTCTTTGAGTTTTAGCATTCTCCGCTTGTACGCGCTGTCGCTCCAGCGGAACTTCTGCCTGTCTGATGCGAGCTTCCTGGCAGTGTATAATCCTCGTGCCAATATATTCACCTTCATTATCTGAAGCAGACTCCCAATACCGCATGTCGTATTTAAGAGTATAGGGTTTGCGAATGCGCCCTCTGGCTCTCAAATTTCGACTGATGGATGGCTAACTGTCTGCGAGTTGCGTTGGTCGATGGAAAGTACATCTCACTTATATCCCTTCCTATCGTTTGGAAATACCCCGGACCCCTTTTTTGGCATTATTAGGGGATATCGGTAACAAGCATCCAGGCCAAACTGCATAGATTTATGAATCCGAGCAGTATTATGATTTCCAGGGATGGGATCATGGGTGAGGATGCGTGCGATCGCGCTGACCAGCTTCAGCGAGCGCAGACAATAATTGAGTACGGGCTTGCGGTAGTCATACCCTCGCTCTTCGCCTGCATGTTATTCTCCTATGTTCTTATGCAAGAGCTCTTCGATGTGTTCTTTGCGCTATCGATAATCGTTGCAGCGACATTGATGATCCCGGCCAAAATAATCAGCGATCTGCATTTCCATTGCTGGTCAAAGCATGTCATGCCGAAGAAATTGGTCAACGGCATGCTCGGGATGATCTACATATCCGAGATATCGGTCTTCGCCGCTTCACTATTATCAATATACAAGGGGCTCAACCCGGAACAACCGCTCACCTTCGCCATTATGGGAGGCCTCATGATGGTCCTGATCGTGGTCCTGACCTTCAACGACCGGTACGGAAAGGCGCTCGCTGAGATGGACAAACGCTGCCTCCGATTGACATCGGAAAAAGCCCGCGACAAGGTCATCGCCGCTCTCGGCATCGCCGGTTCAGCTTTCGAAGTTGAGGCAGCCAAGAACGGGTTCCTTGTCTCCATGAAGGCTGATGCCATGAGCATTCACATCAAACCGTTGGGAACTGGATCCTCGGAGATCATCCTAGAAAGACAGACTGGCGCCTCCGAGGCCTTGATCGAAGCGGTCAAGGCCGCCATTATCGACTGATCACGGATTTCCTTTCGATTCACCTTTTATCATTGCAGTGGCGATCAGGTGAGCCAGACGAAGCGGTTCAGGTATTGCGCCCTGTACCGTACTGCCTTGCAGGAGTTCTTCGATCTCTTCGACCGTAGCTCCAGCGACCGAAACGAAAAGAGGCCCATGTTTTGTCTGGACCTCAACTAGAACGTGCCTTTCGACTATCTCGAACCGCCTCTGCCAATCTGGAAAGTGCTTTTGCAGGGCAGATTCCATGGAATCCAGGTCTGGACGGTCCCTGGTTACCGTGACGAACGGTATCCCGGTTGTCTGGGACAATTCATCGATATCGACCACGTTGAAGCCTCCGACCGCCGTGCCGTCGATCATGACCAATTTGATCTGATCACGATACCTGGAACGTGAGAGGAGGTCGATGATGGACCGGTTGGCATCGTCCCCGTCGACGGTCACTTCCGAAATCATCACACCTTCCACATATCCCGGCAGTCGGACCACGACCCCCACTATGGGCACCTTCCCATCCCTGAAAGAGAAAGGCGCGTCATCGATACCCAGGACGCGCACCTGCGACTTCATTACATCAGCCCCAAATGACCGGTGACCTTATCGATCAGGCCGTCCGGAGCAGGTCCAACCCCGAGGCATGTGGTAGTGTTAGGTGGCAGTTCGGTCATGCCGGCGTCCACGATCAATGAGGACACCAGACCGACAGCCTCCGCCGCCGCCTTGACCTCATGCAGCTCCAACAAGTTGTTAACTTTGACCACGACCTTCTTCTGACCTTCATTGTACCAGGCGTCGAAATACATAGGGCTCCTTTTCTTGGCGATGAGAGCACAGTTCACCGCGGCATGAGCCACCTGAGCCGCCATTTTGCCCGGCGACAGCTTGAGGTCCTTGCGCACCACTATGACCATTTTGTAGTTGAAAGATGCCATCTGGATTCGGTGTATGATTTACCCTGAAGGTAAAAAGCTTTCCTTGGATCAGAGATCGCCGAAGGTCATCGGGAAGGATTTGCGCAACTCCCGTTCATGCAGGTGTTTCATCTTCTCGACCAGATCCTTCAGCTCCTGGTCTGTGTAATGGAAACAGATGTCTGCGGTACAGATGGGGCAACGAAAATGCTCCCCTTCTCGGCAAGCGCCCACCGGGACTGTGATCTTGATACCGCATTTTGGGCAATCCAATAGAAGGCTTTCCTCTACTTCGAGCATCGGACGGTCCAGTGCATTTTCCGGTATTTCAGCATTGTCACCAATACACCGGAATCAGGTCAAATTCGGCGCGGTGGTGAATATTAATATCCCGCTCACATAGGGTTGAACGATGTTCGAGATCACCAAACGAGACGGCCTGGCCAGGATCGGAAAGCTCGATACTGCGCACGGTATCCTGGAAACGCCAGCGTTGCTGCCGGTAATCAACCCCAGGCTCATTACCATCTCGCCCAAGGAACTGCACGAGGTGTTCGGTTTCCAGGGACTCATCACAAATTCTTACATCATCAGGAATGACCCATTGCTCCGTGAGAAGGCCTTGAACGGAAAGCTCCATGAACTTCTCAATTTCCCTGGCGTGATCATGACCGATAGTGGGACCTTCCAGTCCCACATGTATGGAGAGGTCGCGGTCCGGAATGACGACATCGTCAACTTCCAGAAGGACATCGGAACGGACATCGGAACGGTCCTGGACATCTTCACGGAACCGGAATGGTCCAAAGAACAGACCACCGAGGCCGTGAATGTGACCTTGGAGAGGACCAGGGAGGCGGCCGGCCTGAAGGGGAACATGATGCTGGCAGGCGTGGTCCAAGGATCCGTCTATCCGGACCTGAGGGAGCACTGCGCCAGGGAGATGGCCTCCATCGCCGTGGATGTTCACCCGATAGGGGGCGTGGTCCCGCTAATGGAGCAGTACCGATTCGCAGACCTGGTGGACGTGATCATCGCATCGAAGAAAGGCCTGAACCCATCACGGCCAGTGCATCTGTTTGGCGCCGGACATCCCATGATATTCTCGCTGGCCGTGCTGCTGGGATGCGACATGTTCGATTCCGCATCATACGCCAAGTTCGCCCGGGACGACCGCCTCATGACCGTCGAAGGCACGATGCACCTGGCGGACATGAAAGTGCAGGATTGCTACTGCCCGGCCTGCGTTGGGAAGACCATCGAGCAGATCAAGACGATGAAGCCGGCCGAGAGAACAGCGACGCTGGCCCGGCACAATCTGTACACTTCCCTGATGGAGATCGAGCGATGCAAGCGTGCCATTGCGGAAGGGGACATTTGGGAACTGGCGGAGCGGCGTTGCCGGTCCCATCCGGCCCTGCTTGACGGGCTTCGCCGGCTGCACGAGCACACCGAATACCTGGAGAAATTCGAACCACTTTCCCGGGACCGCGCAATGTTCTACACTGGACCGGAATCCCTGAACCGCCCGGTCATGCTCCGCTACGAGAAGCGTTTCTTCTCCCGCTACAAGCAGCCATCGAACGAGATATTGGTCGGATTCGCGGACAATGGCAAACCATACAACAGGCAGTATTCTAGCGAGATCTCCAGGATCTCAGCCACTTCAGATGCCCATTTCATGGTGATAACACCATTCGGACCGGTACCGATCGAGCTGGACGAGATGTACCCCATTGCCCAGTCGCTGTTCCCGAGAACAACGGACCGAGAGACCGATGAGCGCATCAGGGAGCTAATGGAGCGCCAGTCCCATCGTCAAACCTACAAGCTATCATTGATGTACGATGGCGAGCCCACCCTGGAGATGCTGTCCGAGATCGCGAAGGGAACCTCGACCTTTGACCTGGACGCATACCGGATACGCGCAGTGGCAGATTACCAGTTCGGCGAAGGAGCGGCTGACGCCCTATTCTCCGGCAAGGTCGAGCTGGTCAAATCCAAGAACACGGACAAGATCCGCAACATCATCGTCGACGGCGAACACATCCTATCGCTTAGGGCCGAGGACGGTTACTATACAATGAGGCCGGGGGCGGCCAGGCGGCTAATGAAAGCCTTCCCGTTACCCAGACTCAGGGTGATGGTGAAGGACGACGCCATCCCCTTCGTGATGGAAGGAAAGAACACCTTCTGCGGTTTCGTTCTGGAAGCCGATCCGGAACTGCGCCCCATGGATGAAGTGATGGTCGTCGACAAGAACGACAAACTACTGGCGATCGGAAGGGCCATACTCGTTCCTGAAGAGATGAAAGCAATGACCAAAGGCATCGCGGTGAAAGTGCGCGAAGGCGTAAAGGATTAGATCAGCACTTCTTTCCCGCAGAGGTCATTTCTTCGGCCACCCGGATACAGGCAAGCAGGTCTTCCAGTGTATGCAGCATGGAAGGCATTGACCTGGATTCGCAGACCAATCGTATGGTCCTGCCGTCAACGGAGACTTTGGCATAGGGGCCGTTGTCCAACTCTATCGCTTTCAATATCGCCTGGGCCTGTTCATCGCTCTCCAGGTCCATCTCGATATCGCATTCCACGAACACGAGAGGTGATTGTGCGTTGGAGGTAATAAGCGGTTCGGACCTAGGCTGAAGACCATTCGGATCGTTTTCTATCCCCAACTGTAGCACTTATCTATATTGGCATGGACTATTATTCATTCAAGAGGTCGAGGTGCACACAATGGATGTAGTGAGAGCGATCGAGGAACGTCACAGTGTGAGAGGATTCACTGGCGAGGACGTACCGACGGACATAATAATGGAAACGCTCAGGCTGGCGAACCTGGCCCCTTCGGCTGGTAACCTGCAGGCAAGGGATTTCATCATTGTTAAGGACAAAGAGATGAAAAAGAAGCTGACCAAGGCCGCATTCGGGCAGCGTTTTGTCGAGGAGGCCCCGGTCGTTGTGGTTGTATGCTGCAACAAGAACCGGATCAAGAACTACGGGGAGAGGGGAGAGAGCCTCTACACCATCCAGGACTCTGCAGCCTCTGTGCAGAACATGATGCTATTCCTTGTCAGCAAGGGATATGGTACCTGCTGGGTCGGCGCCTTCGACGAAAAGGAAGTGGGAAGGCTCATGGGCCTTCCTGACTGCGCTAGGGCAGTGGCCATGATTCCCATCGGCAGGCCCAAGGAATCGGGAAGGACATCCCCCCGATTGGAAATGGATACCATCGTGCACACAGAGAAGTGGTAGAGGGGATTTCTACATACTGGAAAGCGCATAGGGCAGGGCGATCCACATGATTGAGGCGTTTGAGCACGTGGCACTGGAGGTCCAGAGCGCAGAGGCATCGATGAGGTTCTACGTAGATGTGTTCGGGGCGGCGGAGACAAACCGGTGGGAATCGAAGTCGCCTGGCATTCGCCGCATCATCTTCATCGATCTCGGCGGAACGGTCATCGAACTGATCGAGCGGGGAAGCACCAAGGAGCACTTCCATGACCATGGGGATGCCGGGATAAAGCACATCTGTCTGCGCGTGAAGAACCTAGAAGCAGTGATGGCGATGGTCGAACGACTCGGTGCCAAGGTTGTAGCAGGAGTAATGGTCATCGACCGTTCGAGATACGAGCCAGTGCTTTCCGATGGCACGATGGATCTAAGCAAAGGCATGAAACGTGCCGTCGTCTCGGACCCGGACGGTATCCTCATCGAATTGTTGGAGAAATGAGTAGTAGCCCCGTCCAGATTCGAACTGGAGTCGCTGGCTCCAAAGGCCGGCATGATTGACCGCTACACTACGGGGCTGTTCTGACCGCGATAATCGTTCCGCCTATATCTAGCTTAGTCGTCATCAACACGTCGAACAATACTGGCGGCGAGATGGGTAGGGGCGGCGCTGATGACCTTGACAAGGACTTTGTCTCCCACGGCCACATCACCAGAGACCACCACCGGGATGTATGAACCGTTCCGCCCGATCATCGTCTGACCCTTTCCTTTCTCCGTGATCGAGATCTCCATCTCTCGACCGACATATTTGGAGTAGACCCCGGACGATATCTGGAACCGAAGGGCGGCTATCTCGGTCGATCGTTCCTTGGCGATCCAGCCAGGAACCTGATTCTTGGACCTGGCGGCCGGGGTTCCCGGCCGGGGGGAGTAGCGGGTGACGTTCACAATACTCGGTCTGATCCGCTCGATCAACTCCATGCTCGACAGGTGGTCCTCGTCCGTTTCGCCCGGGAAACCAGTGATGATGTCGGTGGAAAGGGACATGTCGGGGAACGCCGCGCGGAAGGAAGCCGCCTGTCTCTCGAAATCAGCTACACTGTAGCTCCGGCCCATCGCCGCCAGCATCCTGTCGCTGCCGGTCTGGACGGGCAGATGCAGGAACTTATACACTTTCGGGTTGGACCATGCTGGAATCAGATCGTCTATCACCATGGCCAGGCTGTCCGGGTTCATCATGCCCACGCGTATCTTGAAGTCACCCTCGATCTGGACTAGGTGCGACAACAATCCTCCCAGATTCGTCCCGATGTCCAGACCGTAGCAGCCGGTATCCTGGGCGGTGACGAGAAGCTCTCTTGCGCCGTTGGAAACGTGGATCTGCGCCTCCTCGACCAGGCGTTCCTGAGGATAACTTTCCAGCGTACCGCGGGCTTTCTTTGTGATGCAGTAGGTACAAGATCCGAGGCATCCTTGGGCGATGGGGATGATAGCGGTGATCGGCGAAAGATCCAGCGAGAAATGACCGGGCCCCCGTCCGAACTTGGCTTCAAAACGTGGTGCGAAATCGCCGTATTCCTTCGGAGCGATGATCATCGCCTCCGGGAACTCCGATGATACCTCTTCACGCTGTACCGAGGCCATACAGCCGGCGATGACCAATGATTTCCCGTCCTGGACCACGACGCGCATCCGCTTCATGATCTTAAGCTCGGTAGGCTTGATGACGGTGCAGGTGTTGACCACTACGACCTCTGCCTCTTCATAGCTGGCCGCGGGGACATGTCCGAGCGAACTGAGCTGCCTTTCCAGGTCCCTGCCCTCGCCCTGGTTCATGGTGCAACCGTAGGTTTCGACGAGGTATCTCACGAATCGATGAATCGGCTGCTTCTATTTATTTTGTGTCGGGGAACATGACACTTGCATTAAACAAAAAATAGGGGTTCATCGGACCGACCGACGATCGTCGATCGCGTCGGTCCGACAATGTGTCTTTCCGAACAGGTTTAGCTCGCCTCATCGTCTGCCAGATCTTCCGCATGGACCTTTGCCGCTGAAGTGATCGGTATGACCTCGATCTTCTTGTAGATCTCCTCTGGCCGGACCGCCGATCCGGCCTTCATCAGGAGGTCCTTCTCGATGGAGATCCCGAACAGATTCTCGTTCTCTTTTAGGTAGGGAGTGAGCAGCTCCCAGTCCTTGTCGGAAAGCTTCGATATGCGCCCTCCGTTGAGCTGATCTGGGGTGACCTTGTTGTTCGGGTCGCGAACATAGATCGCCCCTCCAGATGCCAGCGAGAACAGGTTGCCTCCCGGGTACGGTTCTGCCAGGTCGAAGGCGTTCCCGTCCGCATCGAATCCCAGCCCGTTCAGGACCACGAAACCTCCTCCATTGAGCGGATCGCCCGCCATGATCGACTCGGCCAGGTAGTCCAAGCATGTGCCATTGATAATGACCCGGGGCTTGCCCACTGCGTTGATCAGAGGTCTTCCGGCGGCGTTGCCGCGAATGTAGACATTACCGCCCTTGGCCCCGTACATGAACGTCTGGCCCACATCGCCGTGGACCACGAATTTGCCAGATGCAAGGATCTGACCCAGCTGGTCCTGGCCGTTGCCGTGTATGGTGACCTCGGCCCCGTCCACACCAGATGCCAGGTAGTCACCCGAGCTACCGTAGACGTCGAGGGCGATACCGGCGGTGCGCGGACCGAGCCCGCAACCGAAGAACCTTTGGCCGGTCGTTCCGAACGTGATTATCCTCTTCCAGCCCAGTTCCGCCGCCCGACAGATAACATGGGAGACGCCTTCTTCACCTTCCATGGGGAACCCGGTACAATCGATGGCCAACACCCTCTGCCCGTTCGGCGCGACCAGAGATTGGTAGTTCTTCAGGTCGACCAGTGCAGCCGACGAGAGCTTGTTCGATTCCACGCGCGGGGCCGAGCGGAGCATCGAGGCGATGCCGTCCGTCAGGAGCGTCGTTATCCTGGCCCTGCGCAATTTACCGGTCGGGTATTTGCGATCGAGGGCCATGGTCATCAGGTCTATCCTCTTTTGGAACTCGTCGCTGTTGTCTGCCAGTGACGAGATCGAGGATATCGCGTCGATTATGTCCAGGGCGCTCGAAGCGAGAACGGCCTGTTTCCACATCTGGTAGCCCTGTTCCACTGTTCCCGACAGCATCCTGTCCGCCAGCGCGGACTTCTTGCCCTTAGGGAGCGGGTGTGCCATGATGGCGTCCTGGGCCGGGTCGAACTCCTTGCCAGGGACCATAACGCGGGCCCCGAACTTGTTGATGCAGGTAAGCTGGCGGCCTTTGCCCGGGACATCCTTCCCGAGATTGAAGATGAACGAACCGCCATCCGTGTGGCTGCCACCCCTGGCATTCCAGTACATGTCCGCCTGCAGAGGCAGTGTCTTGTACACACTGGCCAAGCTGAGCAGGGCAGAATCGATAGCCTGCTTCTCCGATGCGATAAGACCGATCTGCATCTCTCCTTCGACCAGTGCGAACACCTGTGGCCTCAGCATCGATGTGTCGGTTATGCCGATCAGCTGGAGCTTGTCATTGTAGTGGTCGTTCCGGCTGATGATGAAGAACCACGGTCCGTCGGGGGAGCGATGCAGATGCGTCGACTGGATGGCGCGGTAGATCTTCTGCTTCTCCGCTGGCAACAGGTAAAAGTCCCTTTCCGTGGTCGGCGCCAGCGCCTCGAGGATGTATTCAAGCGGATAGCCGTAAACCCGATTCAATAGGTCGAACAGCAGCACCGAGACCTCGGTGTCGGTGAGGAACAGGGGCTTGATGCCCTTCTGCCCCAGGTACTCGGTGACCGAGACATAGTTGGCGAAATCCCCGTTGTGGACCAGCGCCTCGTCCAACCCCATGAATGGATGCGCTCCGCCGGGGTGCCAGACGCGGCCCTTGGTCGGATATCTCTGGTGTCCGATCCAGATGTTCGCCTTGAAGTCCTCCATCTTGTAGTAACGAATGACGTCCTCGGCGTAGCCGACGATCTTCATGATCAGCATGTTCCGGCCCTGGGACATGACGAACGCCTGCATCACGTTGTTGGCGTAGAACTTCTGGTTGATCTCGAAGCTGGTCTGGTTGACGAACTCGTCCTCGACCTGTTCCCGGGCTATTTCCTGGAACTCGTTCTCAGCGATGAAGCGGTCCAATACGTTCTTCTTAGCGCGGCAGAAGTAACGGACCACGGTCGGCGGGCGAACCTCCAGCCGGGCCAGCAGCACAGGCTCAGTGCTCACCGGTACCTGGTGCATGGAACGGACGTCATAGCGCTCCTGGATGAACTCCTTTTCCAGCTGTTGCCTTACCTCGTCCTTCAGGTATGCCACCTGGACCAAGTAGTGGCTCTCCAGCGTCTGCCGGTCCACCCCTAACTGCTCCGGAACCAGGCCGACGGCGGATATTCCGCCGCCCTTACCGTTGC
This sequence comes from Methanomassiliicoccales archaeon, assembly GCA_050014375.1. Lineage (GTDB taxonomy): Archaea > Thermoplasmatota > Thermoplasmata > Methanomassiliicoccales > UBA472 > DASXVU01. Next base: position 10,476 of record JBEKDM010000069.1, read on the forward strand.
CACGGTTGTGCATCTGCTCCAGCGGCTGAAGTATGTGACAGCCTTCAACTGGTTTTGAGGCGGCCAAGCCGACGACCCCGCATCCGCCCTCGGCCTCCTGGGGCAGGTATTTGAACGGGTCCTGCGTGATCTTCCTTCTCGATCTCAGTATTGCGTTAGCGGGGTCCATCACTGCATCCTCCCGGGTGTTCCGTTGTATCGGAGCAGGTCCGTCCTGCCCCTAAGCTCGGCGATATCCTTCATGTCCAGCCGGTGCAACAGTTCCTTCCACTGCATCTGCCACGACTGGTACAGGTTGCACAGCCTCTTGGCCTGCACGGGTATCTGGTTTTGCGACTCCAGTTCCTTGTCCGTTGTGGCGATCCCACGCGGGCAGCCTCTGCCGCTCTCGCAGTTCGCGCACCGGACGCATCCCATCGACACCATCTCCGCGGTTCCGATGACCACGCCGTCCGCTCCCATGCAGATCGCCTTGGCGATGTCCATGGCGGTCCTCATGCCGCCACTGCAGATCAGGGTCACATCTTCCCTGATCCCTTCCTTCTCCAGGAAGCGATGCACCTTCGGTATGGCGTACTCGATCGGCTGGGCGATGTTCTTCTTAGCGATCTCCGGTGCCGCCCCGGTGCCTCCGTATCCTCCGTCCAGATGGACGATGTTCGCCCCGGCATAGTAGCTGCCGACAGCGACCATCTCGACATCGTTCGGTGTCGATACCTTCACCGATAGCAATGCCTTCGGGTTCACCGCGTGGATCCAGTCGAGGTGCTTCTTGTGGTCCTCGACAGAGTACACACTGTGGAAGGGGAATGGAGAGAACAGACTCGTATATGGCACGGCCTCCCTCATCTTGGCGACCTCGGGCGTGTTCTTTTCGTACAGCAGGTGACCGCCCAGACCGGGTTTCGCGCCCTGGGCGTACTTGAACTCCACGATACGGGCACGCTTGATGGTCTCCTCACGAACGCCGAATAGTCCGGTGGCGATCTGGGTGATGACGTGCTCCTTGTAAGGTATGAGTATGTCCGGGTACCCTCCCTCGCCGGTGCAGGTGAATGTGTTCCATTCCTTGGCGGCAATGGCCTTGGCCATCATCGTCCTCTTGCTGATGGAACCGAACGACATTCCTCCGCCATAGACCGGGATGTTGATCTTGACCCGAGGACCATACTTGCGGTGGTTCAGCTCGATAGTGGTGGATATCTCCTCCGGATGGAAGTTGCCCTTGGCGGGCGGAAGCTGGATCGATATCCGGTCGAAGCCACCGCCTGAGTTGGCATGCTGGGCATAGTGGTCCAAGGGGAGCGGCATGCCGGTCTCGGCCTGCCTCCACGTCGCTATGATCATGTCCGGGGTCCAGCGCGGATCACCCATGCTGGCGAACACTGAGTTCGGGGTGACCGACAGCGATTGGGTCGGACAGTTCTTGACACAATAGAATGAGTTAGAGGAGCATGTCGGTCCGATGCACTTGGCGTCCGCTGGGGGCAGTATCTTGACATGTCCCTCCATACGGCGATGCACTCCATACGGGCAGAGCGATTCGCAAAGGCCACAGTTGATGCAGCTATCCGCTCTGTTGACCCGGTACCGGGCCATTCTCTTCAGCAGTGTCGACGGAACCGCACTGAAATCCTCATCGATGAACTCGGTTGACATTGCACACATTTCAAGCACCTCCCTGTATGTTGGAGAAGGCATCCCTTTCCGCGTCCTCATAGAATATGGCTCGGCCTGTCTCGCCCCGAAGACGGCGGGCCTCCCTGACGCCCATGGCTCCCATTACCTCGAGCAGTTGGTCCCTCCAGGCGACCACCATATTGATGACCCTCCAGTACGTGTAGTCGGTCGTGACCTTTGTGCCATCCAGTGGACATACCGGGCAGGATGGACCGGCATGACATCCCAACGCCACTTTCAATGCCTGTTCGAGCACGATCGCATCTGCTCCGCAGATCAGGCTCTTGGGCACATGTTCCGCGGCCGCGAGGCCACCAGCGGCGATGATGCTGACTGACTCCCTTATCGACGCGTTGGCCAACACCTTGTTGATCGCCAGCAGCGAGTCCTTGGCCGTGCGCTTGGTGCCTTTCTCCTGTCCCTGCTCGTCGTAGAGCAGGTGGATGATGTCGATCCCTCCCGAGACCAGTTCCACTGCTAC
>JBEKDM010000070.1:0-12602 GCA_050014375.1 Methanomassiliicoccales archaeon
CCACGTAGAACGAGTCGGCAAGATAATGGGCATGGATAGGGACATGATCGAGATGCTCAAGGCGCCGAGGCGGGAGCTGACCGTCCATATGCCGGTCAAGATGGACGATGGGTCCATCCGCATGTTCACCGGGTTCCGCGTGCAGCACAATTCGGCACGGGGTCCGTGCAAGGGAGGCATCAGATACCATCCGAACGTCACCCTGGACGAGGTCAAGGCCTTGGCGATGTGGATGACCTGGAAATGCACCGTGGTCGGCATTCCTTTCGGTGGAGCGAAGGGCGGAGTCACCTGCAACCCCAAGGATATGTCAAAGAACGAACTGGAAAGAATGACTCGGAGATACGCTTCGGACATCTATTCCTTCATCGGACCTCAGACCGACATACCAGCGCCGGACGTATACACCGACGCGCAGGTGATGGCCTGGATCATGGACACCATCGCGATGCACGAAGGGTCCGCAACACCCCAAGTGGTGACCGGCAAGCCGGTAGAGCTAGGCGGATCGATCGGTCGTGACGAGGCCACGTCGCGCGGGCTGATGTACATCGCAGCGGAAGCGGCCAAGACCAAGGGAATGCCGGTCAAAGGCGCCAGTGTGGCGATACAAGGATTCGGTAACGTGGGCGGCAATGCCGCCAGGCTGATGGCCAGCGAACTTGGTTCAAAAATAGTTGCCGTGAGCGATTCACACGGAGGGATCTACAATAGGGACGGACTGGAGGTCTCCAAGGTGGAAAGGTTCAAGCGGGAGACCGGCTCGGTAAAGGATTTTCCCGGTGCAAAGAACATCGGGAACGACGAACTGCTCGAACTGGAGTGCGACTTCCTTGTGCCGGCAGCGCTGGAGAACGTCATAAACGAGAAGAACGCCGACCGTATAGTCGCGAAGATCATTGTCGAAGGAGCCAACGGCCCCACCACTCCGAGGGCGGATGAGATCTTGCTCCAAAAGAGGATAATGGTAGTGCCCGACATCCTTTCCAATGCCGGTGGGGTCACCGTCTCCTATTTCGAATGGGTACAGGACCTGCAATTCTTCTTCTGGACGTTGGACGAGGTGAACGAGAGGCTTCGCCAGGTGATGACCAGTGCTTATGGAAAGGTACGCAGATTGGCCGATCAGAAGGAAGTGGACATGCGCACCGCAGCGGACATGATCGCGATGGGCGATGTTGCCAGGGCCATCCAGCTCAGGGGTATTTTCCCCTGAACAATCTTTTTCAGGGTTCAAGCTCGCTCTGGAGCAGTTTGAACTCCAGCGGTTCCATGGTGGTCGGTTCGATCGGGATCAGCAGGATCGAACGTGCCGAGTAGACATCATCCTTGAGCTTCTGGACCATCTTCAGGAATCCCTTGAAGTCGTTGTTCGTGACCATCATGTTCACGCCTTCCAGCAGGATGACGGTCGACTTATCCTTGTTCGCGGCCAGGAAGACCTTGATGGCGCTCTGCACCTTTGACAGGTCCGTCGGCGATATATACCGTTCTCTCCACTTCTGCTCCGGGTCGACCTCTGCCGAGGGCGGGTCCGATTTGGTGAGCCACACGATGGTGCACTTGTCCCCGAAACGCCTCTGCGCCACTTCCGGCGGGAGCCTGGAGATACACAGCCCGATCATTCCCATGCTCACCAACGAGGAGAACACCTTGAAAGCCTGGTCGTGCCGTTCCTTTTCCTTGATGAGATAGGTCCTCTGTGGTTCGAAGGCCATCTGGAGTTCATGCTTCTGGCTGTCGTCGCTGAGGTCGATACCGGTCTCCCTCAATATCTTGCGCTTCTTGCCGTTCACCTTATCTTCGATGGCGCAGCGTTGGTTCTTTGCCAGGAGCTGGATCTCAGTGGTCGTATAATTGCGCTTCATGGTGATGGAGATAAGCTCCTCTAGCGCATCGCGAAGGCCTTCCTCGTAGCCCTTTATGTAACCTCTGGAAAAGGAATCCTGGTCAGACATGCATCCCTCAGATGTGAATAGCCATGGCCGAGATTTAACATTATGTTAGCTAAATCAAAGGACGTAATTCGTGGCATTTGGGCGAAGATGTTAGGAGGGTGGAGGACATTCAGAGGGGAGCTATCTGGACAATTGTGCGCGGCCACTGTTCCAGTGTTCCGGGAATCCCGCGAACACTGACCTATGATGCTTCGAACCAGTACGAACAATGTGAGAAAGCCTTTTATGATTAGGACCCTACTAACCGCCGGATGCCGACCCAACAAGTCAAGTTCAGAGGGGTCAAGGCCACCCCTAAGGCGCTGGAGAAAGGTCTCATAGAGACATCGAAGATGCTAAGGGACGATCCATCAATAATCATACCGCAGTGCTCCGGTGAGAAGTGCCGGAAGTGCCGCTTCGACAAGGTCAAGCGTAAGATAGAGAAGGTCTCTAATTTCAAGGATGACCCGGAAAAATTGAACAAGATCGCGAAACACGGCGATCAGCTTGTACGCGCCTATGCTGCCACGATTTCCCTCGCAGCTTCTGGGAAGATACCATTCCTGACCGCTGCACAATTGCCCGTGGGTGAGGTCTCTTTCGCAGTCAGAGGCAAGGTCGACAGGGAGAAGCTGATCGGCATTCAGCATTTCGATGATCCGGACCTGAGACTCCTGGCTTATTTCGATGTCGCGAAGAAGCGCGACCTTCACATCTATTCCACCGAAGCACGATTATACTGTTCCGAGGGCGGAGCCAAGGTTCCGGAAAAATACATTACGGAAATGCTCGAACAGTCGGAGTATAAACTGAAAGGCGTTTCCTGCGGCCACCTGGAATCGGACGCCTGCATGATAGTCAAATGGAAATCCACGGGAAAGGAGATCCGGGTCTGCCACGAATGCGTCAAGGAGGTCAATCTGATAAGCTGGCTCTCTTCCCGCATCGCCGCCAACGAGACGAATGACGACTTCGATGTCGATGTGGAGAGGAAGCTGCATTGCGTCGCTTCCAACTGCGCCGATTGTCCGTCCAAGAAGGCATTCGAGATGAGCGATGACCTGAAGCGTTCATATCTCGACGGTAAGATAAGCGACAAGGACCTGGTCTCGCGTTACATCGAGGAGTGGAACGTCACCACACGCTGGATGGAGTCGGTCTACATCTCCGGTGCAGACTGCTACGGGCATGATAAGAACATGTTCATGGCCAACGTGAAGGGCAGCGAGGCAGAGATAATGGCGCTCAACCACCTGCTGGAGGTGAAGAACGTTTCCATCGTATCGTCCAGCAATCAGGCGGGAAAGATCATCACCGATATCTGGGAGCCGAACATTCAGACGATCCTTGAGGGGGTTGCGTCAAAGGGCGTTATCGAGGACCTTTTGAAAAGGACCGATCTCACACCGCCGCAGATGGTGCAGGAAGCACGCCGGATGGAGCAGAACCTGAACATTTCTAGCGCCCTGCCCAGATACTCGAAGTTAGGAGTGATCGGCGCATACGCCGACCTGCTTGCACGCACATTTAAGACAGAAGGCAAGGACGCGATGGTCCGCGCCACCGAGAAGGGTCGCCAGAAGGACCACCGGATCAAATCCATATCGTTCGCGTTCCTGAACTCGGCCGGAGACTCTTCCAAGAACTGGCAGTTCAACAAGGAGGAGACGGATTACGGTGTCTACTTGGCGCAATTTGCCCAGAAGATGCTGGAATCGACCGGGGCCGCCTACGACGAAGCTCTAAGGAACCTGCTGGCCGTGGCCGGGGCATCAGAGCCGGTGGTCAAGGAGCAGTAATGATCCTTCGTTTCGTTGACCGATCTAGCCGGCCGATCCAACCCCTTCTGCGAGATCATGGTCTTTTTTCTTAAAGGCGACATCATCATAGATAAATATTAAAAACCACAAGGAACTAGTTCTTCTGGTGGAAGGATGGACGGAAGATCGAGGTCGTTGTCGGGTCTGGCTGTCCCCGCGGTAGCCATTGTGGCATTGATAGTGGCGGTTTCATTTTTCGTAGTGTTCCAGCCTCAGGGCAAAAACGAAACCTCTCCTTTCCGCATCAACAGTGACGCCGAGATGGTCTCTTTTGCCTCGAGGATGGGATGGCCAGGCAACGGATCGATAGACGATCCGTTCATCATCGATGGTCTTTCGATGAAGACCGGGTCCTCCGCCCCCTCTGTCTACATCGGCAATACCAGTTACCATTTTGTGCTGTCCCATTGCCTGATGAAGGGAACGTACATGTCCGAACAATATAGCTATCGGTTTGTCGGGCATGGAATAGAATTATTCAACCTCAGGAATGGCACCATCCGCAACAATATCCTGATCAACTGCAGCATGGGAATATCACTTGAACAGTGCTCTGCCTGCGACCTGATCAACAACTCGGTCTACGACTACCCAAAAGAATTCCTGTTGAAAATGACCGGGATCCGTCTGGACAATTCCAGCCTAAACACGATCAGGGACAACGAAGTGGTGGGACATTTTGAAGGATCAGATTCTGATCAGAACCAGGTCATTGACAACCAGTTCACCGGGTATAGCGATTGTATCCATCTATTGAGGTGTAACTCGACCCGCCTCGATCATAATAGCATCTGGGCCAAGGAGCTCCCAATCCACATCATGGTTTGCTCTGGCTGCCTGGTGCTCAACAATAACATCACGAGTCTCGGTCAGACATCCCTGTTCGAGGCCGTCGAGAACATGCGGTTCGAGAACAACACGTTCAAAACGATTGGAGGCGTTGTATCGATGGAATTGCGAGCCTTCCGTAACAACTATTTGATCAACAACAAATTTGACGGATCGTTGATCTTATTCGCATGCTATGACAATCTGATCGAGAAAAATCAGTTAAGCCACTGGAGCTCCTTTTACGAAATCACAATATCGGGCGGCTGGTCCAACAAGGTCCAAGGGAACCGTATCAGTTCGAACGGGGTGGAACTTATTGATATAGAAACGAACCAGATCGTCGGGAATGAGATAACCTACGCAAGTCGCTATGGTATCATTCTCACGAATGCCACGAACAACACGTGCATCTCGAACATGCTCAAAGGATGCCACGGTTCCGGTAAACAACGGAATCCAGATCTTGTGCAGGCATCGGACGACACCGGGTCAAATAGGTGGAACGACTCCATGGGAGGCAATTTCTGGAGTGACTGGACCGGTGCTCTGACCGAACAGCCATATCCATTGGACGGGGGTGCGGGGGCGGCTGACCTTAGACCTTTGTCAGTACCGCCTATCATTTGACCGGTCGAAAATCCTCCATTGGTTAGAATGTTATGCGATCCACAATGTGATGGTTTTTAAATCGTCAATAATAAAAAAGGGTTGTTGGCCTTACGGTATCTATAACTTATTCCCGGCGTTCTTGGCAATATCCAGCAAGTCCTTTCTATCCATTATCGCTCCGGGGCTGTTCCCGCCGGTCATCTGGATAGCATCGATCACCTGGAGGCCGAACATCTTCAGCATATTGGCAAGACTATGAGCGGTCCCTTCGAACATTTTCGGATCGGGATTGCCCTGGCTGGTCACGACGATCGCCTTCTTTCCTGGCTTGAGGCTGACCTTGAAGTCCGTTCCCAGGAACATGTAGAGCCTATCTTCGAACAACTTGAATTGTCCGTTCAGCTGGCCCATGTATATCGGGGCGCCGAAGACGATCGCATCCGCATCCCTGACCGCGTCCATGACCTTCACCAGGTCATCCTCAAGCTTGCATCGGTCGTGGCTCTTGCAATACATGCACGCCTGACATCCAGCGAAATTCAGCTCGTTGAGGTTGAACTTTTCCGTTGCATGGCCTTTCTCCTTGGCCGCATCCAATACCGCCTGGACGATCGATTCAGTGTTACCGTTCTTCCTCGGGCTTCCGACTATACCTAAGACCTTCATCATATTCTCCTAACTATACGAATAGAAGTAGCTATATTTCTATACCATACAATACAAAATTATATTTGCTATACTATTGGTAATTAACTATGGATGGATCAGCGGCCAACTTTGAACAGTTCGTTTGTCCGATCGAGGCGACCGTCGCCCTAATTGGTGGGAAGTGGAAAACGGTCATCCTCTGGAATCTCAAGGACGGGAAGGTACGGTTCAATAAGCTGATGTCCGAGATCCCGGAAATATCTCCGAAAATGCTGACCAAGCAGCTGAGAGAGCTCGAAAGGGACGGCATCGTTGAGAGGAAGATGTATCCGGAGATCCCGCCCCATGTCGAGTATAGCCTGACCCCGTTGGCGATCAGCCTGGTGCCCATCCTCAGTCAAATGGCACAGTGGGGAATGGCCAACCTGCAAGGTAAATTGTGGAAGAATTGCCGCAGTACCTCATGTGTCGGCGTGACCCCAGATACCGAGACGAAATAACTGCCTTTATGCAGCTCGTATTCGACCAACCAAATTCGATTATTATTGAGCTTCACATTCGACTATATAGTACCGGCATGGAGCACATGCCTTCACATCTCTGAACTGGACCTACTCGAACTTCCTTCTCCCTGATGCGCGTTCCCCCGCACCCCATTCTATCTGGTATCTAGTCGAATGGAACGGACATCATGACCTGTGAATGATCCAACCCTTTTTGATCGGGGTGTTGAAGATCCTAACCGTGAAGGTCAACAAGACCACGCCTGATGGACCGGCGGTAGCCCACCATGATCATAGGACTATCAGCTCGTATTTCCGGCTGCCCAGACCGATCTGCTCCCCATAGCTCAGCTGGAGCTCACCGTTGATGTTGTGCTTCAGACCCTGGAACTTGTCCGCGCCGGCCTCGAAGTTCGTGGTCAGGAGCGAATCGGTCAGACCAATCTGCCGGTTGACCAGGTCGAAGCTCGCCTGGTCGATCGCCACCGGGTCCGTGGAGGCTACGAAGCCGATGTCCGGAACGATAGGGGCATCGCTCCATGGAGTGCAGTCACAGTCAGGAGTGATGTTGATCAGGAAGTTAAGGTATCCCATTTTGTTTTTGTGCGATCTTGCCACACCATAAGCGTACTCGGTCATCCTCTCGACCATTTTCGGCAGGTCAGCTTCCCAATCAATTTCAATGGCCTTTTCCGGACAGACCGCGAGGCACTCACCGCAGCCGATGCAATCCTCTGCCGAGATCAGTGCTTTGTTCTCCGGTAAAGAAATCGCCCCTTCCGGGCATACTGAAGCGCATGCGCCGCAACTAACGCACAGATCCTGTTTTACTTCCATCCTGCAGCTGTGCTGTTCTTTCTTCCCGATGGCTGGGGCTCCACCCATCGCGATGTTCTTGATCGCCCCGCCGAAGCCGGTCATCTCATGGGCTTTGAAATGGGTCAGGGCAATGATGCCATCAGCGGTGACGATGTCCTGAGCAAGCTTGACGGTTTTAAAGTGCTTCTTATCGATCTCCACCTGCGTGTAATTATCGCCCCGCAGGCCATCGGAGATGATCAATGGTGCTCCGGTGACCGTATAGTCGAAGCCGTGCTCCAGAGCGGTGACCAAATGGTCCACTGCGTTATGCCGGCTGCCGGAATACAAGGTGTTCGTGTCAGTAAGGAAAGGATTGCCGCCATGCGACTTCACCCGGTCGACCACCCTTCTTACAAAGACCGGGTTGACGTAACTGTCGTTGCCTCTTTCACCGAAATGTATCTTGATCGCAGTGAGGTCCCCCGGTCGTACCAGATCTCCCAATCCTGCTTCATCGAACAGTTCCCCTATCTTATTGACCTTATTGCCCTTCTCCGTCCTAGTTCGAAGATTGCTGAAGAATACCTTAGTGGACATGAAACTCGCCTGTTTTCTTCGGTATGCGTTTATCATGCTAATATTATCAATCATTCCCCCAGGCCAGTTACATCCGATCAGACTGACGCATATTTTTCGTGATGCCCAATTTGCCGTTTTGTTGACCGCCTTGCCTAGGATCGCAGTTTGTCATAACAGAGTGGTGGTGATCAGTTCTTTCGCGTCAGAAGCTCATTTCCTCCGAAAGCCAGGTCTGGGATCCATATGATAATTCATGACCGGAAATGATTTATTTCTGCAAACTCAAACGATGTACGGAAGCGCTCATGAAAAGGAAGGTGCGCACTTGGTTAATCGTTGGTCTGATAACCATTGTCATTGTCATTTCGTCTTTGCTCGCATTCCATGACACGGTATTCAGACCAGACACTAACAATGATCAAGCTACGCCCCTGATCCGCATAAACAATGACACGGAAATGGTTTGGTATGCATCCCACTACGGATGGCCAGGGGATGGGTCGTCAGGCCATCCTTACTTGATCGAAGGCCTTATTCTTAGGACGTCGACGGATGTTCCCTGCATTTATATTGGAAATACAACATATAATATTGGGATATCGAATTGTTCACTTGCAGGAAAAAATGAGTACATAATTGACAGCGGGAATTTCATCACCGGTCGTGGAATTGCTCTCTTTAATTTGCAAAATGTCTCCGTTGAAAGGTGTGCCATTTACAATTGCAGCATTGGAATTTCTCTGCTCTCGTGTTCTCATATCAAAGTAAGCAACTTTTCCGCGAATGACTTTTTGATCGATTATGCGGCCGTTACCACCGAAATCATGCTGAATAGATCAAATTATGTCACTATCACAGATAGCGTTCTGTTAGGTGGAACTAGTTACAGGCTGGATAACTCCAGCCACAACATTATCCGCAACAATATCGGTAACGCGCTCGCCGCGTTCTTCTCTGACGATAACCATGTGTATAACAATTCCATCAACCGGAGGGGCGGTTCATTTTACATGCTATCCTGCAACTCAAACCTTGTCGGCGAGAATGACATCGGGGCTTTGTACAATCCGATCACCACGATCAACACTACAGGTAACGTGTTTCGAAACAATACTATACACTCCATCCACGATGAGGCTAGCTTCAAGCGAGTTGACCAGATGCTGTTCGAGAACAACAGTGTGAGCGAATTCGACAGGGGAGCTGCAATGATTGTGGAATCCGCGAGCAACTGTTCGTTCATCAACAACTATTTCGATGCCCCGGTATCAATATCAGATCCCTACAGCACTCGGATCGAAGGTAACTGGTTTAACTGTTCCTCTAACGCGCCTGGATCTACCCTATCGCTATCTAGCGGGGGACAGAACATCGTCTGGGGGAACACCATCACAGGGGGAAACAACAGCTTGCGGTTGGTCGATTCCCAAAACAATATTGTGTCCAGCAACATCATTAGCAATGCCGATAGTCATGGCATCTTACTCGAGCGTTCTATCAATAACACCATCATATCCAACCAGATCTCGGGGAGTAACCAGGCTTGGTATTATAATACCCATATCCAGGGATACGATGATTCCGGTACGAACCATTGGAACGATACGATCGGAGGCAACTATTGGAGCGACTGGACGGGAACATCTGCCGATGAACCATATCTGCTCGACGGGGGAAGGGGAGCAGCGGACTTTCACCCGTTAAAGGTCCCTCCCCTGTCCATCCGTTATTTAGGTCCGACCCAATGACCGGAAGATCGAGTTGACATTTCGATGGGCCTTCAAAGAGATCACTCCTTCATCAAAATGTCCAGCACCATATGTGTTTTACAAGGGGCGAAAGCCTTGACCTCTCGTACCTGGAGAACTTCGAATGTCCTACCCATAGCGGCACGACCTATGGCCTTCACCATTTTTTCCGGTATCTGATCGATGGAGCAGACGTCGTGGTAGTGAATGATCCCGCCCTTCTTGATCAGACTCATCGCCTTGGGCAGGCTGGCCTCGGTAGTGCCGATATACCCCATGACTATCCTGTCGGCCATATTCTCGTACGGCAAGGTCCGGTTATCGCCTAGGTAGGTCTCCACCACACTTTCGACCCCGTTCAATACAAGGTTCTGTCTCAGGTAGGAATGTGCCAAAGGATTGATCTCGCATGCGATCACATGCTTCGCGTGGGCCAGCTTGGCTAATGGTAGGGTGAAGTAACCGATGCCGGCGAACATGTCCACGACGGTCTCGCCGGTGCAGTCCAACTCCCCCATTCTTTTCTTCTCATCGAAGTTGCCGGATGAGAACATCAGCTTGGACGCGTCCAACTTATAGAGAATCGCGCCCTCATGATGCACTGTCTCCGTTTCTGAGCCATAGACGATCTCCATTCTCGGGTTACGGAACACGCCGTCGATGTACCCACGTTCGTCCAGGACGGTCTTGGCACCTAGCTCCTTGGCATATTCTCTGGCGATCCTCTTTAGATGCGGCCTCAGCGGCTCGGGGAACTTGACGATGAGTACGTCACCCAGCAACTCCCATTTGTAGGGGAGCAGATCGTCCAGTTCATCGGGGAGGGACAGCTCTTCTTTGATGATCTCATAGGGCGCACGATGGCATTCCCTTTCCCGTGGGTATCCGTCGACTATCACCAGGCCTTCTTCGTCGATGACCAGTTGATCTACAGTGTCCGTCAGGGGCAGCAGCACGAACTCACCCTGTTCGATGATCCGGACATCCTTGCGCACATAACCGAGGGCGTTCAGCCTCTTGCGGACCAATTCCGCCTCCAGCCGGGCCACCCGTGCGCATCTCATGAGCGTTCAAAAAGAAAGCCGTTATTTGTATTCTTCCGGTCATTTGAACAACAATGAGCCGAGTATCTGCGGCGAGAACCTGAGCAGCGACGGCACCGATCGAAGGACCGCCGGTGCCAGCTCCGTGGGCTTGTCGATGTCCCCCGATTCCAGTGTCACCATCACGTCCGGTTTAGACATCAGCCTTCCAACACTGTCCAGCTTCTTGTCGTTCAATCGAACGAAGACCTTTCGTACCCGGTATCCGCGGTCGAGCTCCCTTCCGATCTTTTCTTTCCAAAGCCGCTGATATTGGGAAAGGGCACGTTCGCTGATGTCGTCCTTCTCCAGTGCCTCCAGGGCTGTTGCGGCAGCGCATTCCGCTGAGATCATCCCGGTGAACAGGCCCCCGCCGCTGAGCGGTTTGGCCATGGCGGCAGCATCGCCCGTGATCATCAGCCTCTCGGCATATGTCTTGCCCCGAGTGCCTAAAGGTATCACACCAGAGTAGTTGGCCAGTCTCTTAGTTCCGTCCAACTTCTCCGCTTCCATCAAGGACCTGAGATAGGTGCTGGGTGGGCCGTTTCCCTCAGATACACACAGGCCGAGCCTGGTGAAATTCCCGCAGGGGATCTTCCAGGCAAAGAAACCAGGTGCGACCTTGTTGCCCAGATAGACATGGACGTGGCTCTGTTCTGTCATCCGATGGTCGACGTCACATTCGATGCCTTTCACCATGTCGCGGGGAGGCGGGAGGCCGGCCATCTTTGAAACGCTAGACTTGTAGCCGTCCGCGCCCACCAGCAATTTACAGTGTAATTCTTTATGGCCGTCTGCCCGGATCATCATTCCATTTTCCTTCAGCGCATAGTCCAGGAACTTGGCACCGGTGACATATCTGGCCCCGGCAGCCACAGCCCGGTCCTTGCAACGCTGGTCGAACTTGAAACGGTCCACGACAACAGCTTTGGTCTCGTTCCCGTCCAGACGGATTTCGGCCCCTCCGGGAAAATGCAGGACCATGCCGGTTATCCGATTCAGCACAGAATCCTGTGCCCCGACCATGTCGATGACACGGGCCGTCACCAGCCCCGCGCACTGGACCGGGACTCCGGCGTCGCCATGCTCTTCCAAGACGATGGTGGAGTATCTCTCGGCGGTGATGGCCGCCACGGCACATCCCACCGGACCGCCTCCGACGACAACCAGGTCTGAATCCATTGACCTAGCAAATCTGCGCCGATATTAGCCACTTTGGTCAGTCGCCTCAGCGATCTTCGAGACCAGGTAGGCGAACATGAGCACGAGCACCGCGGTGCAGATGCCTACCGCCCATATGGGGAAAGTCCTTCAAATGAAAGAGCGATATGCCCAGTTAATTCTTGCTGACCTTCTCCCAGTCCTTGAGGAACTTGTCAATGCCTGCATCGGTGAGCGGGTGCTTGAACATCTTCTTCAGAACGTCGTACGGGATGGTCGCCACATGCGCTCCGAGCCTTGCGGCCTCGGTGACATGGATCGGGTCCCTTACCGAGGCCACGATGATCTCGCAGTCGAACTCGTAGTTGTCCAGGATATCCATGATCTCGGCGATCAGGTCCATGCCGTTCTGGCCTATGTCGTCGAGCCTGCCGACGAACGGGGAGACGTATCGGGCCCCGGCCTTCGCGGCCAGTAATGCCTGGTTGGCGGAGAATATCAGGGTCATGTTGATCTTGATGCCCTCAGAAGCCAGTATCTTGGTGGCTTTCAGCCCTTCTTCGGTCATCGGGATCTTGACCACGATGTTCTTGTTCCCGGCGGCGATCTTTCTCGCCTCCGGAACGATGTCCGATGCCCTAATGCTCACGGCCTCAACACTTATCGGACCGTCCACGATGGCGCAGATCTCCCTGACCAGGGTGGCAAAGTCCTTGTTCTCCTTGGCCACCAGGGACGGGTTGGTCGTTACCCCGTCCAGGATTCCCCAGCTATTAACTTCTTTGATCTGCTCGATGTTGGCCGTGTCTATGAAAATCTTCATCCTCAACGCCTCCTGATTACTTCCTCTGCTGCCTCGACGACCTTCTCCATCGTGAGG
>JBEKDM010000071.1:0-12565 GCA_050014375.1 Methanomassiliicoccales archaeon
CGTGCGGAATAACCGTCGAGGGCAAGGAGCCGAAGGACATCCTGAAGGAGATCGACGAGGGTAAGTGGGACGCGAAATTCGCGGCCTGAACGACCCCCGTCCCTTTACAATAGTTTTATAAACGGTAGGCCCATTTAGGGCTCTACCGCTCTGTAGGAGAGGCAACTCGTTAATACTACAGGAGGAATCGCATTGGCAGAGAAGACAACACTAACGGCCGTCAAGAAGGCGCTGGAGAAATCTCCAAAGCGCAATTTTAGAGAGACGGTCGACCTATCGATAAACCTGAAGGATGTGGATCTTTCTATCCCGAAGAACAGGATACAGGAAGATATCATCTTGCCTCATGGTAGGGGCAGGGCTGTCCGGGTCTGCATCATCGGCGGTGGCGAACTTGCCCAAAAGGCCAAGAACGTCGCCGACAAGGTCGTCACCCCAGAGGAGCTGGGAACCCTGGCCGACAACAAGAGGGAGGCAAAGAAGGTTGCCGCAGCACACGATTTCTTCGTCTGCGAAGCGCCATTGATGCCGACCGTCGGTAAGAGATTGGGTATCGTGCTCGCTCCCCGGGGTAAGATGCCGAGGCCGATCGCCCCAGGCGCCGACCCGAAGCCGATGGTGGACAACCTAAGGAAGTCCGTCGCCATCAGAAGCAAGGACAAGATGACATTCCATGTCCCGGTAGGTACGACCGATCAGACTCCGGAACAGATCGCTGATAACATCGACCTCATAATCAAGAGGATCGCGGTCAAACTGGAAAAGGGAACGATGAACATCCGGTCGGCTTACATCAAGACGACCATGGGCCCTGCAGAGAGGCTCATCTGAGGAGGGTCGATTATGGCACACGTCGCAGCTTGGAAGAAGGAAAAAGTCCAGGAACTGACGAATGCGATGACCAGCAAGAAAGTGGTCGCCATCGTCGACGTACACGGCATACCGTCCGCCCAGCTTCAGCTCATGAGGCAGGGACTCAGGGCAAAGGCGTCCATCATGATGTCGAGGAACAACTTGATCGACATAGCGATCGAGCAGGCGGCCAAGGACCGGCCGGGACTGGAGCAGCTTCTGAAGTCTGTCAGTTCCCAGTGCGCCGTGGTCACCACCGATGTCAACCCGTTCAGACTGTTCCGCGAGATGGAGTCGACCAAGAGCGCAGCGCCGGCAAAGCCAGGCGACATTGCGCCCGAGGACATCCTGATCAAGGCGGGGGACACCCCGTTCAAGCCAGGCCCGATCGTCGGTGAACTGCAGAAGGCAGGGATCCCCGCCGGTATCGAAGGCGGAAAGATCGTCATCAAGAAGGACAAGGTCCTGGTCAAGAAGGGCGAGGCCGTCTCCGAGGAGATATCTAAGATCCTACCGAAGCTCGAGATAATGCCGATGACCGTCGGCCTTGACCTAGTAGCCGCGTTCGAGGATGGAGTTCTCTACGGAAGAGACGTACTAAACATCCCAGAAAACTACTACAGCTCTATGCTGTCAACTGGCTCAAGGAACGCCATGGCTTTGAGCATGAAGATCGCGTATGTGACCCCGCAGACCGTCGTCCCGCTGTTCGCCAAAGCGTACAGAGAGGCAATGGCAGTCAGCGTAAAGGCCGTCATACCGACCAAGGACAACATCAAGATACTCTTGGCAAAGGCGAACGCCGAAATGCTAGCCGTTTCAGCGCTCTCCGAGAAACACGAAAAGAAGTAAGAATACAAGGAGGTAAGAAAAATGGAATACATATACAGCGCATTGGTGCTTCACGCAGCAGGAAAGTCGATCACCGAGGAAGGCGTTTCCGCAGTCCTAAAGGGCGCGGGAATCGAGGCGGACGCAGCCAAGGTCAAAGCCTTGACCGCATCCCTCGAGGGCGTCAACATCGACGAGGCGATCGCCTCTGCGATGATCGCCGCAGCCCCGGCAGCAGCCGCTCCAGCGGGTGCCGCACCGGCCGCCAAGAAGGAAGAGAAGCCGGAAGAGCCGGCAGTCACTGAGGAAGAGGCCGCAGCCGGTCTCTCCGCCCTGTTCGGTTAAACGAACCCGGTGCCTCAGAGGCGACTCGAAACTCCGGGGCGAAAGCCCCCAAATCCCTTTCATCCTGTTTTTTATGCTCAATGAAGCGGAACCGCCTCGTGATCTCCATGGATCGCCGCATGAATGATTTCGGGAGGTATTGGTTCCCGGGGGCTCGATGAAGCTAACAACCTATTTCTAATGCATACACATTTTCATTGAACGGTTGAAATGAAGCTCGTCGACATCTACAAGCTCGCGGTCCAGATGGGGATGGACGCCGATCTCAGGACTAAGGAGCAGATAGAGGTCGAATTGAAAAGGGTCGAAGACCGGTACGGGAAGATGGAGCCTGAAGAACAAGAGCTGTTCGACAAGGACCAGCTGTGGAACCCCTACGCCGATTCACGATTGCTGTCAGGCGATCCATCGACTGAGGTTAATGGCGTCCTATGGGGCATCGACATATGGACCGGGGAGGTCCTGCTCGCCGACCGCCTGCGCGAGAAAGGTAAACGGATCGACGCCATCATCGGCCATCACCCGCGCGGTTATGCTCACGCCAATTTCTACGATGTCATGCATGTACAGGAGACGCTCATGCAACAATCCGGCATCTCCATTAACGTCGCCGAAGGCATCGTTTCACCGCGGATACGGGAGGTACACAATGCTATCGCCTCCGACAACCACGAGCAGGTGGTCGACGCCGCCCGGCTTATGAACATCCCGCTGATGTGCTTGCACCAGCCGACCGACATACTCGTGCAACGCTTCCTAGAGAGACTCATCGTGGAGAAGGCGCCAGAACGGGTCGAGGACGTGCTCAAAGTACTGTCCGCGTTGCCGGAGATGAAGCACGCGATCAGCCGCAACAACCCGCCGGAGGTGTGGGTGGGCGATAGATCGCGCCACGCGGGAAAGATCTCGGTCAAGATGTGCGGAGGGACCGCCTATCCGAAGGATGTCTACGAAAAGCTTTCCCAGGCAGGTGTCGGCACGGTGATCTGCATGCATGTTCCGGAGAACCATCTCGAGGAGGCCCGCAAGAACCACATCAACATCATCATTTCAGGCCATATGGCATCCGATTCGCTGGGCATCAACCTGTTCGCCGACAAGGTCGAGCAGAAGGGAGTGGAGATAACCCCATGCTCAGGTTTCATCAGGGTAAAGAGGAGTGGAAATTGAGACAGGTCGCACCGCGCAAGCTGTTCAAGGATGAATCGAAGCTCTCCTTCGACTATGTGCCAGAGAAGCTGGTGCACCGGGAGAAGCAGCTAGATAGGCTGTGGATGATCTTCAGGCCAGTGCTGGAAGGGGCCATGTCCCAGACGGCGTTCCTGATCGGCAACGTCGGTACCGGCAAGACCGCCACCTCCAAGAGGTTCTGCCTCGACCTGAAGAAGCAGGGCGGCGAGCAGGGAAGGGTCATCGACTATATCATCATCAATTGCCGGCAACGCAACTCGGAGAGCGCTGTGCTGCAGCGCCTGGTGACCCATTTTGATGAGCATTATCCGGACCGTGGTTTCAGCATCGCGGAGATGCTGCGCGCCATCCGGAAGCACCTGGAAAAGAACAAGATGCATCTGGTTGTGGTGCTGGATGAGGCGGATATCCTGATCAGGAAGGGGGCCAGCGACCTGATCTATCAGCTGTCCCGGTTCGATGAAGAAACGGTCGGAGCCAGGCCTTCCTTGTCACTGATCCTCGTTTCGCAAAAGTATGTCCTGGACCTGCTGGACCCGGCGGCCTTCTCGACCTTCCGTCGGGCGAACGCTATCCAGTTCGACAAGTACAACGCCGAGGAACTGCGCGACATCGTCGTCGACAGGGTCGAGCTGGCCTTCCATCCGGGTATGGTCCGGCGAGACTCGATCGACCTGGTCGCGGACATCGCCTCGGAATGGGGTGACGCCCGTTTCGCCATAGAGCTCCTCGACCGCGCCGGCATGATGGCCGAGGAGGAGACCTCACCTTCGGTCGCACCGGAACATGTCCGGGCCGCCAAGGCACTGACCTACTCCATCGTCACGGAGAGCAAGGTGGACCAGCTGGACCGCCAGCGCAAGATCGTCCTGTTGGCGGTGGCGAGGGCGATGAAGGACGAGGCGTATGTAACGACCGGGGATGCTGAGAAGGTCTACAAAGTGGTCGCCGAGGAATACGGCGAGAAACCCCGAGCGCACACCCAGTTCTGGGCCTATATCCAGGGGATCGCCAACGAAGGCATCGTGCAGACGAAGGTCTCTGGTGACGCGGCGGGCGGACGGACCACCTACATATCCATCCCGGATGTGCCGACCAAGGTCCTGAAGGAAATGTTGGAGAAGATGCTGACCACAGAGTGAGTGGGGCAAACATATTCTACGGGGTGGTGGCTTATTCGGGGCATGAACAGGACCCCCTTGTATGACTGGCATGTCTCGTCCGGGGCACGGATGATCGACTTCGGCGGATGGGAGATGCCACTGCAGTACACTGGCATCGCCGATGAGCATATCAACGTGCGCAAGCGGGTCGGGATCTTCGACGTTTCGCACATGGGCGACATAGTCATCCGCGGGGAAGAGGCGGGGTCGCTTGTGGGCCGGCTGATGACCAACGACCCGGCGGGGATGCCGGTGGGGAAGGGCATCTACGGGCACATCCTCGATGATGACGGGAAGATCATCGACGACACCATCGTCTATCGTATCGCGGAGGACGCCTACCTGCTGGTGCCCAACGCATCGAGGACCGGTACGGTGTTCGCATGGATCAATAAGCACCGAACCGGCCAGGAGATACTGGATGTGACCAACGCGATCGCGTGCTTCGCCGTCCAGGGTCCAGAGGCGGCCGCCCTGCTGCAAAGTATGATCGCCCAGGATCTCTCGGCCGTGAAACGGTTCCATTTCACCATGGCGTCCCTGGAGATCGATGGCCAGCCGAAGGATGCAGTTACCGGGTTGCGGCCATCGGTCCTGACCGACAAGGAGGTCGGTCTGAATGCGCCAGAAGGAGTCTGGCCTGGAGGGCCTTTCGGGAGCAGGGTCATGCTGTCACGCACCGGATATACCGGGGAGGACGGGTTTGAGGTGCTATGCGATGCCCGGACGGCTGTCGCCCTCTGGACCCTAATAATTAACGTCGGTAGGAAGCATAGGATACTTCCGGCCGGGCTGGGGGCAAGGGATAGCCTCAGGCTGGAGATGGGATACCTGCTTTCGGGAACGGACTTTGACGGTAGCCAGAGCACGGTCCAGACCGGTCCTGATTGGGCCGTCAAGTGGGAGCACGACTTCATCGGAAAGGCGGCTTTGCGACGGGATGCCGCCCTTGACCTCCCCCGGCTACTGGCGCTGGTCCTGGACGACCGGGGCATTCCCAGACATGGTTATTCCCTGCTGAAGGAAGGTCATGAGATAGGTCACATCACCAGCGGCACCCTTTCGCCATGCCTGAAGAAGGGCATCGCTCTCGGCTACGTGAGGCCGGAGTTCTCCCAGCCCGGAACGGAACTGACCGTCGCCATAAGAGATATGCGGGTGCCCGCCCATGTGGTGAGACCGCCGTTCGTAAGGGTGTGAGCTATTGGCAGAGAGCGTGGTCGAGACACTGATCGACTTGATACTGATCAGGAGCGAGGAGAGGGAGAACAAGGACGAGATCGTCAAGTACGCCTCGGACTGGCTGAAGGAACTGGGCATGGAGGTCGATATCGTCGGCGATAAGCGTTACCCGGCGATATGCGCCTACAACGGTTACCGAGGGGTGGCCCTATCCGGTCATCTGGACACTGTTCCGATCGGTGACCGTTGGACCAAGGACCAGGGAGAGATGTCGGAGGGTAAGGTGTTTGGCCGGGGGTCCGCAGACATGAAAGGAGGTTGCGCGGCCATGCTGCACGCGGCCAAGGCGCTTATGGCCGAGGATCTGGACTGCTATCTTTTGTTCACCACCGACGAGGAGGACCTCATGACCGGTGCGAACGCGCTCATACGCACGCACGGCGCCAAGAACGCCAGCGCCATCGTCATCGGCGAGCCGACGAATATGCGCCCGGTCTACAAGGAGAAAGGCGTGGCCCGGGTCGGGCTGAAAGCCTATGGCAAAGCATCGCATGCCAGCATGCCCTGGCTGGGAGAGAACGCGATCATGACCATGTCCCGATTGCTGGACAAGCTCGGGGCGCTGAACGCCGAGGGCCGGGAGGCGGCCGAGGGCATCACCATGAACGCCACCACGATCAAGGGCGGTGACATGTACAACGTCATTCCGGACGAATGCGAGGTCGATCTCGACGTGCGCTTCCCCGCCACGATGAACGCGCACGAGGTCTTCTCCTCGATCTTGGCGACGCTGAAGGGGGAGGACTGCGAGCTTGCGCTGCTCCATGAGTTCCCGGCGTTCCAGACCGATCCAGATTCGCCGTTGGTAAAGGTGGCGACCGCCTATCTGAATCAGGATCCCATGGCGGTCCCCTATGCCACCGAGGCTGCCGTCTATGCCAAGGTCAACCCGAACATCCTGATCTGCGGGCCGGGCGACACCGATGTAGCGCACACCGCCGACGAGTTCGTGGAAACGGTCCAGCTGGAACAAGCGGTCAAGCTATACCTGCACCTGGCCAGGTCCCTGGCTCAGGGATAGACGCGAGCCACGGTCCTGGGGAACGGAACGGCATCACGGATGTGCTCCAGCTTGCACACCCATCGTACTATGCGCTCGACCCCGAGGCCGAACCCGGAATGGGGTACGGAGCCGTATTTCCTCAGGTCCAAATACCATTGGTACGAATCGATCGGAAGGCACTGGGACTCCAGCCGCTCCATTATCTTGGCCAGGTCGGTCTCCCTCTCCGAGCCGCCTATGATCTCACCATATCCCTCTGGAGCCAGCAGGTCCGCGCACTTGTAGGTGCGAGGGTCTTCTGGGTCCTCCTTCATGTAGAACGCTTTGCATTCCTTGGGGAAGTTGGTGATGAACGTTGGCAACACCTCGTCCGCCGTCACCGCCCGCTCCTCCGGGGCACCCAGGTCCTCCCCCCACTCGATCTTGAAGTCCTTCTGTTTCAACCTCTCAATGGTCTGGGCGTAGGTGACGCGGTTGAACGGCGGCACGATCTTCTTGAGCTGCTCTACGTCCCGACCGACCAACTTGAGCTCTTCCTTGCGCTCCTCGACGATCTTGGCGATCATCGCTGACACCAGCTCCTCCTGGATCTTCATGTTGCCGACATTGTCCGTCCAGGCTTCCTCCAGCTCGAGGTGCCAGTATTCGGTCAGGTGCCTGGTGGTCCTGGACTTCTCAGCTCGGAACGACGGGGTGATGGAATAGACCCGCTCCAGCGAGAAGATGAGCGCCTCCAGGTACATCTGTGCGCTCTGGCTCAGATACGCCTCCCGGTCGAAGTATTTCAATTTGAATAACGTGACGCCGCCCTCGCAGGCGTTCTGGGTGAAGATAGGGGGTGTCACTTCTGTGAAACCCTGATCGTCCAGCCATTCCCGGGCGCCTTTCATGGCGCTGCCCTTGATCTTCATGACCGCGTTCTGCTCTCGCGATCTGATCCACAGGTGGCGATTATCCAGGAGCAGCTCCTCGCTCTGATATTCAGTGATGGGGAACGGTTCTGCTGAACCGACCAGCTTGAACCTGGTGGCGCGGATCTCATAGCCACCCGGTGACCGCTTGTCCTCGGCCAAAATTCCCTTGACGATCACGGATGATTCGATGGGTGAGACGACCGCATTCTCGAACTCGTCGTCCGGCAGGGCGCCCTTCTTCACTGTCACCTGTATGATCCCGGTGGAGTCCCGCACGACGGCAAAAACGATCTTGCCGCTGCTCCGGGTCCGGTATATCCATCCCCTAACAGTGGCCTCTACCCCAACGACGGGAGAGTCCATTAGCTGTTTTATTGGCACCGGGGAACACATGAAAAATGCACCGTGGTTGCAAATGGCACTCTACTATCTTTTTATTTCGGTGGACCTGGCCATATATTATTAATATCCGCAGTCGGGATGGAACGTCATGCACATCAGGGAAGCGACCCAAGGAGACCTGGATGGCCTGATGCGCATCGAGGAGGAATCCTTCCAAGATGAACGGTTCAGCAGGAACATGCTCGAACTTTTCGTGAACGAGGAAGAGTTCGACACCTTGGTCTGTGAGATCGAAGGGTCGGTGGTCGGATATGCAGCGGCTTATGCCGAACCGGAGGTGAGGACCCGAGTCCTTTCGTTGGCCGTGGACACGGGACACCGGGGCATGGGGATCGGTCGCCGATTGATGCAGGAGATCGAGCACCGGGCAAAGGCCTTGAGATCGACGGCCGTGACACTTGAGGTACGTGTCAAAAACCTTCCCGCGGTGAACCTCTACCTGGAGGAAGGGTACCGGATAAGGGGAAAAATAGTCGACTACTACGGTAAAGGAGAGAACGCCTTCTTCATGGAGAAGGAGCTCTAAAGTAAGAACGGGCCACGAGATTCCATTGATCCGATGTCGCGATTCCGGATTAATCGTTTTTTATGTGGCATTATTTAATGATTGTAATCTTTTGGAGGTGTTTTGCTCGAATATCTGGGTACGTTCTTGCAAATACCGCTAGCCCTCGCAAAGCATTAAGTAATAGACCTATTATTGGTGGTTGTCATCAACACTCGCAGATTGTTGGCTAGGGGTGCATAAATGGAAGAGTCACTTTGCAACGTCGAGTTCCTTAAGAACAATAACACTTACATTGCCCGTGTACAAAGCGACCTTGGTGGCCTCAGGGAGTACCAGAGTTCTAACCTAGAAGAAGTCCTCGAGCAGGTCATCATCGACCTTCAAGAGGAGTTCGAAACCTCCATCTGAGCGCGCCGAGCCAAAAAGCGGGCCACGGTCTTCTAGAGGCAAATGCTTCTGGATAACTTGGGCTCCATCCGACAGGAGGGGTTCAGGTGCAAGAAAAGGAAGGTAATGAGATTGATACGGTAATGTCCTCTTACTACGGGGAGGAGCAGGTTACTGCAATTATTAACCTCAAGGTAGATACCAAGGCCGCCGATACCATAGCGGAAAAGGTATCCAAGTATGCCCTCGTCGAGGACGTCTTCCTGGTTACTGGTGATACTGATATCGTTGTTAAGACGAAGTTCCACAATTATAACCAACTCAAGAGGTTCCTAGTGGACGAGATCTCGAACATCGATGGTGTGAAGGACACGAAGACACTGATGGTGGTCACGACCTTCAAGGAAAGAGGAAAGATCATATCCGAATCGCAGGAGCCGAGCAAATAGGCTTCATGGTGCTAGTTAGTCTCAAGAGGTGTTAACATGGTAGTAGTTGATGTCAAGCAAAAAATGGGTCAAATTTTGGAAGTATTGGACCAGCTCGCCGAGGATACGTCGGTTCCGCGGAATATCAGGCGCGGAGCGACAGAGGCGAAGGCCAAATTGGAAATGAGCGCCGCCTTGGATGTCCGGGTGGCAGGAGCCATCGGCAAGTTGGACGATCTGGCGAACGACCCCAACATACCGATGCATGGCAGGACCATCATCTACAGGATCATAACCGAGTTGGAAAACCTGCTGAATACCGTTCAGAAGTGACAGTTTACTTCTTCAAATAAACCCGTTAGCCCTCCGCGGGCCATCTTCCGGCATATGCTGGCAATATCTTGGGCTGAAAAGATTTAAGATATTGGGCAGGATTTGGTAGCGAAAAGGCGGCTATAGTCTAGTGGTTAGGACTGAAGCTTCCCAAGCTTCGAACTCGGGTTCGAATCCCGGTAGCCGCACTCCCTTTCTATTCAGACAAATACTTACTGGACTATCGTATCTTTTCGGTGGATCTCGAATCACAATCGGAGGGGATGTGAATCGGAACCGTTCTGAGAATGGGTCTGCTGATATTCTTCGAATTCTGTGCTCAAGGCAGGTTATCCTGAAGGGCAGCACCAACCCTAGCCGCGGCCGCATCGACCTCAGGGGTCATTGTTTCGCCGAAGTCTACGTTCTTCGGTTCGATCAGCAGCAGTGCGATCCTTGCTCCGGTCAGCTTCCTGACATACTCGCAAAACACTCTCAGCGGCAGAGTGTGGGTTGAGATCGTAGGAACGTTCGTAACTTCCTCAGCGTCGTACAAGTGCGCTGTTCCAGGTCTTTGTCCGAGCACAGCAGCGTCGACAAGCAGCACATGGGAGGGCTTGATCTCTACGATCTCGTCCACGAAGCTCTCCGGTACGGTCTCGCACTCGATGAGCCGCACTGCTCCAGACACCTTGCCTTGCAGGCCTTCCACTATTCTAACGCCTACATAATCGTCCGAGCGGATGGCGTTACCTACCCCGGCAACGACAACGCTGGTCGCGTCCTTTAGCCAGGTTTGCAGTTCCTCTTCCATGTCCCGGGTGTGCTCTATGATCAATCGGTGCAGCCGCCTGAATATGATAAGCTAATAGGTGAATGAGTTGTGGTCTGACTAGCGCGTCACCCTGCTCAGGAGGTTCTTGTTCTGGTCGTAGACCATTATCTCCAATGGCATCTGGCCGACCGCAAAGTGGGTGGCGCACCCGAAACAGGGGTCATAGGCCCGGAAGGCCATCTCCACCCGGTTCAGCACTTTCTCGTCCACATTGCCTCCGTGGATCAGACCTTTGGCGGCGTCGCGGATGCTCATGCAGATGGCGGAGTAGTTGTTCGTTGTGGCGACGATCATGTTGACGTTCTTGACCAATGCATCCTTGTCCAGGTTATAGTGGTGGATGAGCGTCCCCCTCGCCGCCTCGACGATGCCGACCCCCTCGCCCGGCTCTCCCGGCATGTTGCGCACGTGTGTGCCGGTGATCTCTGGGTCGCTCGCCAGCTCCACCGCCCGCTCGGCGGCGTAGAGCAGCTCGATCAGCCGCGCCCAGTGGAACACCAAAGTGCCATGTGCCGGCTTGCCCAGCATCCCGAACATCCGCTCGTACTCGACCTGGGCCAGGGGCGTGGCCATACCGTCGGCGGTGTTCAGCCGCCCCAAGGGACCGACCCGGTAGATGCCGCTGTCAGCACCGGCCGTAAAACCCTTCCAGCCGACCTTCCTAAGGAAGGGGAACTTGGAGTATGTCCATTCCTCCGACCGTTCGCTGATGTGCTCGGCGTAATCCGCCGCAGCGAACCTAGTATACTCCTTGCCCGAAGGGTTCACGATACGGACATCGCCGTCATAGAAGTTGACCCTGTTCCGCGCGTCCACAGTGCCCATGTAGTACGTTCTCATGGAGTAGGCGTCGTTCTTGATCATATCCATGTACTTGGGGTTGTCTAGCACCAGGTCATGGAATAACTGCAGGGTGAACTGGGCGAATTTCACCGACGATCTTGACATCTCCAATATCGAAAGCCTTGATTCCTCGCTCAGGGCCTTGCTCATGCCGCCCGGTAGACCGGCGACTGGATGGGTGGATTTGCCCCCTATGATCTCGGTGGTCTTCTGCCCATATGCCCGATGCTTGATGACCTCCTTGGCCACGTCCAGGCCGGCCTTCTCGATCACCCCGAGGATGTTGCGCTTGTCCGCCGGCGCGTCCGGCCCGACGATGAAGTCCGGCCCGCCCAGATAGTAGAAGTGCAGCGTGTGGTCGCCTATGTAGGAACCCATGTACTGCAGCTCCCGCAGCTTCTTCGCCGTTGAGGGAGGTATAACGTTGAACGCCGCGTCCAACGCCTTCACCGACGCGAGGTGATGGGCCATCGGGCAGACCCCACAGATCCGGGTAGTGATGATCGGCATGAGCTCGGCCGGCCGGCCGACGCAGAAGGCCTCGAAGCCCCTCAGCTCGGGGATCTTCAGGTACGCGTTCTCCACCTCTCCCTCGTCGTTGAGGAAGATGGACACACTGCCGTGCCCCTCCAGCCTGGTGATCGGATCGATGTTGATCTCCTTCATTCCCTCGTCACCTTCCCCTGCAGGATGGACGACGGCAGGCTGTACATGTAGAAGACGCCCACCGGGTCCTTGATCTGTGCGATGAGCTTGACGATCTCCTCATCGGTGTGCTTCCCTGAATCTTTATCCAGGTCCAATATCGCGGCCAGTGCCGTGATCATCCCAGCGCCCACGTCGGGCTGGTTGGGCGCCGCCCCGCCGCAGCCCGTGCAGGGCATGTCCACCTTGAGGCAGGCCGCCCCGCACCCACTGCGTGTGGCCATTCCCATGCAGATGATCCCCTGCTCCATCAGGCAGCGCTCCGGCTCCGGGACCATCTCGTGCACCCGGTGGATGCTGGAGATCATCTTGTTCTCCCTGACGCGAGGGCATTGGTCGCACACCGCCGGCAATGGTGCCAGGACCGACCCTTTCGGGGGCAGTTCGCCCTTCACTATCGCGTCTAGCGCCTTCGTGATGAGCGCCACCGGGGGCGGGCATCCAGGCAGATAATAGTCCACCTCGACGGTCTGGTCGAGCTCATCCGCTCGGGCTCGCTGGCGGAGTCCTAGCGGCCGGTGGCCGGGCCCCGAGGTGGCGGGGTCTCTCCGGAGCGGTGGCGCCTCGCTAGAGCGGCGGAGCTTGCGGGTCGTCCTGCTCGTCG
>JBEKDM010000072.1:0-12397 GCA_050014375.1 Methanomassiliicoccales archaeon
GAGTGGCCTACGTTCGACCGTTTCATTTCCAACATTCCCTACAGCATCTCATCGCCGCTGATATTCAAGCTCCTGGACCAGGACTTCAAAATGGCGGTCATCATGGTCCAGAAGGAGTTCGCCGACCGGATGGTCGCCAAGGCGGACACCGATGATTATTCCCGGCTCTCGGTGAGCGTTTATTATCGGGCAAAGGCCGAGATGATGGAAAAGGTCGGCCGGACCAGGTTCTGGCCTGAGCCTGAGGTTGATTCGGCAGTGATCCGGTTGACGCCCCGGCCGCCGCCATTCCAGGTCAAGGACGAGCGACTGTTCCACAAGCTGGTCGAGGTCTGTTTCCTGCAGCGCCGGAAGAAGATTTCGACGATCCTCAAGGCGAAGAGGATGGTCAAGCCCGAGGACATCGACCGCATACCTTACAGGGACGAAAGGGTGGAGGCCATCACTCCGGAACAGATCGGCGAGTTGGCCGATGCCGTCTTTCAATTAAGGCATTGATCAGCTGTTTTCATCTTTTACGCCGTAGTCGTTATGGACCTTTTTGATGAAATAGTAAGCCAAGGCCAGTGCGGCGACAAGCACCCCGATGCCAGCGATTAGGACGCCGTCATCGTTCTCGTAGTCGAATACGATCAGCTCACGTGCCACCGAGGTAAGGGCGACCAACACCACAACCTCCACATGGACGACGTTGGTCTTGGTATAGAGATTCAGGATGTCCAGGATTTCCAGGGCAATGACCGCTAACAGAAAAAAACCGATGATCGAAAGAACTTCCGCCTTATCAGTAAAGATAAAGTTAGGATCAGATGCCAAATCCCAGATTAGAACACCCATGGTGTAGACGATTGCCACAATGACGATGGCAAACATGGCCATGACTATGTAAATAATAATCTTTTTGAAGAGTCCCAGGTAGTCCTGGTCCAGGAGATCCCGCATCGGTGATGCACTATCATGTTCGCTAATAAAACGTTCGCCATACGTCGTAATACCGATAACGTGAAGTCATTAAATATGTGGATTCTGAATATATTTTAATGGAAAGCACATGGACCAGGTTCAAGTCGGTTCGAAGCTGATGAGCGCGGGTCGATTGGAGAAACAACCTCTTTTCGTTTACGCGTCCGACGCGATTCCGGTGAACGCCATCCACATCTCAAAAGTGGACCGTTGCGTATCCCATGCCATGTTCGCCATCGCTCGGGAGGATGGCCCAACTGTATACTTGGGAGAGGGACACCTCGGCGGCTGCTGTCCCGGCGGTCAATACTGGCTCGGATACATCAGATACCCCGAGGGGCTCAGTTTCTTCATTTCCACCGGCTCGCCTACGTTCCGGAATGGGGCGGCCGAGTACCTCAAGCGAGACCCTAAGATCACGGAGGAAAGCATCGCCCGCGTAGGGAAGATCGCGCCTCCGGGGAAGTTCATCCTCATCGCTCCGTTCCAGAAGAAAATGGACGGTGCCAGGTTATTGAGTGTATTGTGCTTCGGAAAAGCGGAGAACATCCGCAACCTGATCGGGCTGGCTGTGTTCGGCAGCGATGATACCTTCGGGACCTGCATCGGACCCTGGGGCCCGGCCTGTTCCTCGATGATCACGTATGCGTCTGGCATGGCGGAGAAGGCGCCGAAGGGAGCGTTGATCGTCGGCCCCAGCGACCCCACGGTCAACGAATGGGTGCCGCCCGAGATGATGACCTTATCGATCCCCGTAGCGACCGCGGAAAGGATGGCGAACGACGTCGACTCTTCTTTCCTGACGAAGCGCCCCAAGGTTGCTTTCCCGGAGAAACGGGTCCCATCCTGAAGGGTTCAGGCAATCATTTTTCTACGCCAAGCCACTTATCATCGACGATCATTATGTTAATTGGAATAGTCGGCAAACCGAACGTCGGTAAGTCCACCTTCTTCTCCGCCGCCACCATGGCCAGCGCCGAGATCGCCGCTTATCCTTTCACCACCATAAAACCGAACAAGGGAGTCGGTTACTTGAGGGCGCCCTGCCCTGAGAAGCACTTCGGGGTCAAGTGCCAACCGAGGAACTCCGCCTGCGATAACGGCACCAGGCTGGTCCCGGTCGAGCTCCTGGACGTCGCTGGCCTGGTCCCCGATGCCTGGCAAGGCAAGGGTTTAGGAAACCAGTTCCTCGATGACCTAAGGCAGGCGGACGCGTTCATTCATATCATCGACGCGTCCGGTTCGACCGATTCGGACGGGAACCCGGTCCCGACGGGAACGCATGACCCGATGGTGGACATCAAGTTCCTGGAAAACGAGATCGCTCACTGGATGAAAGGTATTATTGAGAAGGGTTTCGAGAAGTCGGCGCGCATGGCGCACCTGGAAGGGCAGAAGATGGAGGATGTCATCCACGAACGATTGACCGGACTGGGTGTGCCGATGCCGGCGATCTGCGCCGCGTTGCGAGAGTCGAACATGCCTGCCAACCCGATGAGCTGGAAGGATGGGGAGATGCTCCGCCTGGCTGACAACATCAGGCGGCTGTCTAAACCCATACTGATAGCATATAACAAATCCGACGTGGCGAGCAACGAGAACATGATGCGTCTTTCGAAGCTCCCCGATTACATGACCATCGCCACATGCGCCGAGACCGAACTGGCGCTCAAGAAAGCAGCCAAGGCGAAGCTGGTCAACTATTCCCCAGGCGAACCGACGTTCTCCATCCCCGACCCGGCAAAGCTCACCCCTGGTCAGAAGAAGGCCATCGACATCATGGACCACACCATGAAAAAGATAGGAGGTACCGGAGTCCAGATGTGCTTGGAGAAGGCCGCATTCCAGCTGCTTGACCTGATCGTGGTCTATCCGGTCGAGGACGAGACCCGCCTCACCGACCATGCCGGCAACATACTGCCGGATGCCCACCTGATCCGCCGAGGCAGCACCGCCAAGGACCTGGCATATAAGATCCACACCGACCTGGGAGAAGGATTCATTCGCGCCATCAACGCCAAGACGAAACGGATCGTTGGTCACGACTATGTCCTCCAGGACGGCGACGTGATCACCATAATATCGAGAAAGTGAAATGATGGAATCGTACGAGCTGCGACTATTGACTGCATCCTACCGTAAAATGGCGGATCGCGATGAGGTCATGGTCGAGCTCTACGGCAAGACCCGGGACGGACGCTCGATAGTGGTTCGCAATTTTGGGTTCAGACCCTATTTTCATGTGATAGAGCCCAGACCCGACCTTTTGGCCCGCCTGAAGCAGAACCAGGATGTATTGGACATCAAGGATCTCGATCTGTATTATAAGGGCAAGTTACGCAAGGCCGCCCAGATCACCGTGAAGTATCCCTGGACCGTACCTAGTTTCCGCCAGGATATCAAGCGCCAAAACTTCGAGGTGCTGGCGGCGGACA
Source organism: Methanomassiliicoccales archaeon (assembly GCA_050014375.1). Taxonomy (GTDB): domain Archaea; phylum Thermoplasmatota; class Thermoplasmata; order Methanomassiliicoccales; family UBA472; genus DASXVU01. The sequence continues at coordinate 3,399 of JBEKDM010000072.1, forward strand.
TCCCGTTCCACCATCGGTTCATTTACGACAAGGACATGAGCTCCTGCATCCGTGTCTTCGGGACGCCTGGGAAAGGGGATTATACAACAGATCTGGTCTTGGACATGGACCACTTCGAGGAGATCGAACCGTTCACGCCTGATCTGCGCATCCTCTCGTTCGACCTGGAGAATTCGATCACGAACGGGACCATCCTCACCATCTGCTATGTGGTTAGGGACAGGGGCGAGATCCGTGATGGCGAAATGATCGAGGGCACTGAGAAGAACATCATCCAGCGTTTCTCGGAGATCATCCAGAAAGAGGATCCCGACGTCATCACCGGTTACAACATCGATGGATATGACATCCCCAAGATACTGGAGCGAGCTCAGAAGGTAGGCGTCAAGACGCTCAACTGGGGCAGGGACCGTTCTGACCCCAGGCCGATTCAGAAGTTCTGGAGGCTGACCGGACGTCTGATCGTCGACGCCTGGTGGGCGGTTCGGACCGAACTGAGGCCGAAGCAGGAAACACTGAACGCGGTCTCAAAGCTACTGCTCAACGAGGAGAAGATGGATGTCTCGGCCAAGAACATGGACGAGGAGTGGCTCAAGGACAAGGAGAAGGTGCTCCGCTACTGCCGGCAGGACGCCAGCCTGGCCTTGAAAGTGCTGGAGAAGGTCGGACGCATTCGGAAGAACCTGGACCTGGCAGCGGTGTCGCGGTTGCCGGTGGACGATGTGCTGAACTCGGGCAGCTCGATGCTGGTCGATTCCATCCTGATCCGTGCCGCCGACCGGGCCAACCCGCGAGTGGGCGTTCCGTTGACCGGCGACTTTGACACCGATGATGAGGCCATCGAGGGCGGTTATGTGCATGAGATCGAGCCTGGCCTATACCACTGGGTATGCGTGCTGGACTTCAAGTCGATGTACCCTTCGTTGATCATCAGCAAGAACATCTGCTTCACCACCAGGGACGAGAACGGCACCAATGTGTCACCGGTTGGCGTGCACTTCCTCAACAGGGAGCAGAAGCCTGGCATCCTTCCCACTATGATGGCGAACCTGATGAAGGCCAGGGATGAGATCAAGGCCAAGATGAAATCGGCCAAGACTCCGGAAGAGGTCCGGTATTATGACGGATTGCAGGCGGCCATCAAGGTGCTGATGAACTCCTTCTACGGGGTCTTCGCCTCCTCGTTCTATCGATTCACCGACCGTTCCATCGGGTCGTCGATCACGGCGTACGCCAGGGAGAGAACGAAGGGCATCATCCAGGAACTCGAGGGCGAGGGTCGGCACGTCATCTACTCCGACACCGACTCAGTGTTCGTCCAATCACCCAATCCAAACCTGAAGGGGTCGATCGAGTTCGGAACCGAGCTGGCTCAGCGCTTCTCCAAGGAAGGCGGGTCGCTGGAGTTCGAGAAGATCATGGAACCGCTGTTCTCTCATGGCAAGAAGAAAAGGTATGTCGGCCGGATGGTATGGCCGAAGGAGGAGCTGGTCATACGCGGTTACGAGATCCGCCGGACCGACTCGTTCGAGCTCCAGTCCGAGGCGCTGATGGCGGTGTTCGACAAGATAATGGACGAGAAGATGGATGAGGCGGTCAAGATCGCCAAGCAGTATGTCCAGGACACGCTGTGCTGCAAGGTCCCGATCGAGAAATTGGTCATTTCCAAAGGCTGCCGGCCGTTCAACCAGTATGCAAAGCCAGATTCCCAGCTGACGGTCCAGGTGGCAAAGAAACTGATGGCCTCGGGGGAGCAGTTCGTGCCCGGAATGAAGGTTTCCTGGATAGTGACCAACTCGAAGAAATCACCGCAGGAAGCGGAACCCTACGTTTCCGGACGCAAGTTCACCGGCCAGCCCGACTGCCGCTATTATGCGGAAAGGATCGCGCAGTCGCTAGGCCGGGCCACTGAAGTGTTCGGATGGGACGACAAGTCCCTGATGGCCGGGAATCAGCAGATGAACCTGCTTAACGCCGCGTTCTGCGACACCGAGGAGAGGAAACCGACCCCGATCGAGGCGGCGAAAAAGGCCGAGGTCAAGAAGACGGACAAGAAACTGACCCTGGACGATTTCTTCTAATGGGATGTCTGGCAGCCCCAGGGCGGCCCGGCCCCGCAAGTCAGGGACGCGCGTTTCCGACTCGAAAACGCTTTATATCGTTACTCTTTTTGCTCCCTCAGTGACGGGATGAATGTTATCCCGTAGGAAATGTACCCAAACAAGGGCGAATCCCGAAACGCCGTTTCCACTAATTATCGCGGCGGAAGTGATACACTATGGCAGAGAACGAGAAGCCCGTTGAGGGCGAAGAGACCAAGAGAAATATCTCTGGTAAGAGCATGTACAAGTACATCGCCGAGGCCTGGAACAGGCCGGATGCTACGTACGTCAAAGATCTTATGTTTGACAGGATGATCCTATGGCGCCGGGAAGAGAACTTCTGCCGCCTAGATCACCCCACCAGGCTGGACCGTGCCCGCGCTTTGGGATTCAAGGCCAAGCAGGGATACGTCATGGTCCGGGGACACGTCAGGAAGGGTTCGCTTCAGAGGCGCAAGATGCGCTGGAAGGGTCGCCGTGCCAAGAGGAAGGGAATCAACAAGCTCACGGCCGGCAAGAGCCTAAAGTGGATGGCGGAGGAGAGATGCTCTAAGCGCTACCCGAACCTGGAAGTGCTCAACTCCTACTGGGTCGGAGAAGATGGCAGGAATGTCTGGTTCGAGATCATCCTGGTCGACAAACACCACCCGGTGATCATGTCTGACCCGAAGATCAACTGGATCTGCAGCCCGGTGCATAAGGGCAGGGCATACCGCGGTCTGACCTCCGCCGGTCACAAGGGACGTGGCCTAAGGTGGAAGGGCAAGGGCGCGGAGAAGATGAGGCCCAGCGGCGCTGCGCACGACCATCACAACAAGTGATAAACCCCTTGGAATAGTTTTTATTATCGCCCGAGAGGGCGATTCGTTTCCCATTTTTCTAATTGCATACTAGACATAGCCAGATGGCTGCATGAAAAAGCTGATTTTATAGAAAACGGAATGATTCTCTAGGAGGTGGAGCTAACCGCGGATCCGTTCCATGCGTGCTGCGATGGTCGGCCCGTCCATGCCGATGATGGGATAGAAGGCGGGGACCGGCAACCCGATGCTCTCCTTGATGCGAGCTTCATCCTCGACCAAATAACCGTATACGACCGCGGATGCTTTATGTTTCCTGCAATATGCCTGCAGATCGCCGGGTGGAAACACCTTCAGTTCCGGGTCCCAACGCTTAACGATACGCACCGCCTCATTCTCCTCGTTAGCGATCGCGAACGCGCGACAACCCCGTTTCATGATCAACCAGGCCGCCAGCGCATCGGTGTCCTTCTCCAGCACGACCAGGACCCTCCCCTGGCTGCCCATCGGCAACCCTCCGGTCCCTTCGCAATACTCCGAGAATACGAACGTCTGATTGTCGCGCACCTCTACGAAAATCTCCTTACCAGGATTGTGAATGTCGACCTTGATCCCTCGGTCCTGGTTGGCGTTGAGAACAGCCTCTCCCACGTCCTTGGCGATGTCCATGCTGGTGAACGGATGCGAACCAGCGCGGCGCGACTTGATCTTGAAGGTCGATCCGTCGGCCAGCACTTCTTTTGAGTATTTGACGGCGGTAACTTTGATCGATTCCATGTCGCTTGACGTCTCGATCACCGGTGACACGGAGGCGATGCCAAAGACCCTTTGCAGGACCTTGATGCCGTCATCGATCCGAGCCTTGTCGGTCCTGACATATATCCTACCCTGGTCGCAATTGACCAATGCTTCGATCCCTTCCCTGGCCAGAGCTGAGATCATGTTGTCCATTAACACCCGCTCGAAGCGCGAGCGGACGGACCGGGACTTGAGCCCGACCTCAGAGTACCTGACCAGGATTAGGTCCATGTGCGACGCAAGCCTGCCGTTGGTTAAAAGGATTTTGATATGCTATCCCATGATAGGAAAGTCAATATCAGATGGCCCAAATTGATTATATCTAGCTTGCGACCATGTGAAGACCGAACAAATGGACCCTCTGACCGCCCTCATAATTATTGCATTCGCTTTCCTTGCCGGCCTGATCGGTTCCCTGCTGGGATTGGGTGGTGGCATCATCGTGATCCCGGCCTTGACCCTGGCGCTAGGTTTCAGCATGCAGGAAGCGGTCGGCGCCTCGCTAATCGGGGTCATTGCTTCTTCGACCGGCTCTGCCTCCAGATACGTGCAGCAAGGATTCGTCAACGTCAAATTGGGGATGCTCCTGGAGACCACCACCACGGTCGGGTCGATCATAGGGGCGCTCATCGCCATCTACACTGACCAGAAGATCCTGGCCCTGGTGTTCGCCGTAATGCTACTGTACAGCGCTGTGTACATGCTGCGCCGGCCGGAACGGACAATCTCCCCGGAAAGCGCTGAACTGGACGGACAGATGCTGGACCTGTCCTGCACCTATACCGACAGCAGGAGCGGAAATGAGGTCTGCTACGGTGTAAAAGGCATCAAGACCGGCATGGGTGCCGGGCTTCTGGCTGGCGCTACGTCGGGTATGCTTGGGGTCGGGGGTGGTGTCATCAAGGTCCCGGTCATGAACACTTGCATGTGCGTGCCGATGAAAGCGGCCACCGCCACCAGCAACTTCATGATAGGCGTCACCGCCCTGGCCGGTGCGGTCGTTTACTATTCCTACGGTTTGATCTCTCCGGTACTGGCAGGAACGGTTGCCGTGGGAGTGATCGTCGGTTCATTCATTGGCACCCATATCACCTTCCGTTCCGAAGGCAACAGCATACGCAAAATGTTCTCGATCGTCCTTTTCATGATCGCGGCGCTGATGATACTGAAGGCGGCCGGGCTGCTGGAGGCGGTGTGATATGGCCAATGAGAGGTTGAATCGGACCATGCACCTGGTGCTGATCACCGGGATGGTCCTGAGCTTTGGAACGATGGTCGTGGGGCTGGTCATGTATGCGGCCACCCCGACCGAAGGGACGACCTTACCTCTGGACAAGATATTGGACGGCATTATCCGGGGCAACCCGATCGCGGTCATCGATCTGGGCATCATACTGCTCATAGCCACTCCCTTGGTCAGGATCATAGCCGCCGGGATCACTTTCGGCCTGGAAAAGGACTATCGTTTCCTGGGAATCGCCATGTTCGTGCTGGCAATGATCATTTTGGCGGTCTTCATCAGGCTTTAATATGATACAAGCAAATCGTTATTACCCTAATCAGATTCACTATGCTAAGAGGAGGGACATGTCTGACGATAAGAAGGATGAGAAGTGGTACTACACCTTCCTACCTTACAACATCGCTGGAGGAAGCACCAACCCCATCATCCCACTTTTCATCACCGAGGGGCTCAAAGGTACGGTGGCCCAGGTAGGTATTGCTTCTGCCATCACGTCGATCGCAGCCGTGCCGGCCAATATTCTGTGGGGGAACCTGTCCGATACCTTGCAGAAAAGGAAGCCGTTCATCATCTTGGGCTTCCTGGGCATGGGATTGGCGCTGCTGTTGATGGGCCTTTCGACCAGCATCCCGCAGTACTACTTGGGGAACTTCATGCTCGGTCTGCTGGCCGCTGCGGTGGCTCCAGTAGGCACGGTCCTGGTCCTGGAATCGTTCGAGAAGAAGGATTGGGCCAAACGACTGGGGGACTTCAGCAAGGTGGGCGGTTTAGGCTGGGTCGTGGGTTTGCTCATAGGCACAGTTTGGCTCATGCTCCTGAACGGTTCGGACGGTGAGAACTCCACCCGGGCGCTGTTCCTGCTGGCCGCCGGGCTTTGCCTGGTCTCCACCGTTCTGGCCCTCCGCTGGGTGCCGGAACCCAAGGAGAAGATCCGGAGGGAAAGCGTCGACCCCGAAGACTACGGACATGTGTCGATGCACCTCATGGAGAAAGCTAGATATTTGCCCCAGCGGGTGATGTTCGTCGCCAAGGTCAGTTCCAAGAACCTCAAGCTGGCCAATTTCCCTTCCAACCTCAAGCGCTATTATATCATTATATTCCTGGCCTTCGCAGGCTTCCTTTCGTTCTATGTCGCGTTCCCCATCTTCCTCAGCCAGTACGTCGGGCTGAACAATGTGGACATCTTCATCATCTACATCGCCTCGTCCGTCGCCTCGGTCCTGACCTATGCCATGGTGGGGAGGCTCATAGGACGGGTCGGCGGCAAGCGCATCCAGACGATCGCTTTCGCTTCGCGCATCTTCATATTCCCGGCGTTCTTCCTGGTGACGATGCTGAACCTGCCGTTCCCGGCGTTGTTCGCAGCCCTACTGATATTGCATGCATTAGCGGGACTGTGCTGGGCGGGAATCCACGTTTCCGGAACTTCCTTGGTATCGAGGATGTCGTACCGAGACTTCCGCACCCAGTCGCTCGGGATGTACAGCTCGATACAGGGAGTGGCTGCCATATTCGGCTCGGTGCTGGGGGGGTTCATCGCCGAGTACTACGGTTACATGACCGAGTTCCTGATGGCGTCCGGATTCATCCTGGCTGGGCTCGTTCTATTGCTCTCGACCAATGTTGAGCTGGTCCCAGGGGACGAAGATGGACCCCACATCATAAGGTACGACTGAAAATGTATGGATCAATTCTTCAGCATCGAATCTGCTATTTCCTTCCCGAATAGCATCGCCCTTTCTTCTTCACCTTCCGCCAATGGCCCTCGCATCCCGTCCACCACGAACGATGCGTCGGCGATGACCGGTCTTCCCTTCTTTTCCAGGATCTTCCGGAGCTTGACAACGGCCCCCTTGGGAAAATCTTTCATCCGGGTATCGAAGATGGCAACCTTGATACCGGGATGATCTTCCTTCAGGGCGTTCTTCAGCAATGTGGAATAACGGAATGGTACGCTGCCGTAGTGGGTCGGGGTACCGAGCACCCATAGGTCCTTGCCCCGGAAATCTTCCTCTCCAGATTCTGCCAGGGAGCGGCATTCGACAGCATCTAGACCCTCTTCTTTGAGACCGTCGGTAATCGCATGGGCGACCTTAGCCGTGTTCCCATGCTTTGAATCATATAAGACCAAGGCCTTCATCGCTCCATGACCTACAAGGTCAACGATAAGGATTGCGGAACAATACAAATTTGTTAGAAAATGGTGGTGGAGGAGAAGGGATTTGAACCCTTGGACCGCTAGGGACTAGACCCTGAATCTAGCGCCGTTGGCCAAGCTTGGCTACCCCTCCAAAGCTGGAATTTACCGAACGAGGTCTTTGTACAAAAAGCTTATTGATGGCCCAGGACGGGGTCATCCCGTTTTCCATACGGCATCAACGGACCATATGGACAACATAAATACGCATTGGTCACCTTTACCGACCGAGATGAAAGACAAGCCCAAGAAGTCCCAGAAAAAGAAAGTGGTGATCGACATGAAGGGCCCTATCAAAGATGGAGAGGAGGACCTTCTCGACGACCCCCGTCTGTTCATCAACCGGGAGATGAGCTGGGTTAAGTTCAACACTCGAGTTCTCGAAGAAGCGAAGGACGATACCCATCCATTGCTGGAGAGGGTGAAGTTCCTGGCCATATGCGGAAGTAACCTGGACGAGTTCTTCATGATCCGGGTCTCTGGGCTCAAGCGGCAACTGAGCAAAGGAGCGTTGGAGCCGCCGCCAGATGGGATGACCCCTCTGGATCAACTGCTTACCTTGCGTGAAGAACTGAAGCCCCTTCTCGACGAACACCTGAAGTGCTGGCAGGACGACATACTGCCGAAGCTGAAGAACAATGGCGTCCACATCCACCGGATGGAAGAGCTGACTATGGACGAACGCGGTCAGCTGAGGGAGTATTTCGAGAAGGTGATCTTTCCCACCCTGACGCCGCTGGCGCTGGACCTAGTGCATCCGTTCCCCTTCATATCCAACCTTTCGATCAATCTCGCCGTCGTGGTCAGGGACACCAACGGACACGAGAAGTATGCCCGCGTGAAGGTTCCGAACGGACTGTTCCCCCGCCTGGTCGAGTTCGATGATGACACCGATAAGTCCGGTAAGGGGGACCACTTCGTGTTCCTGGAGGACCTGGTGGCATCGAACCTCGATCTGCTATTCCCTGGGATGAAGGTGGAGACGTCGTACGCCTTCCGCATCACCAGGGACGCCGACATCGAGATCGAGCTGGACGAGGCCGAGGACCTTCTCACGGCGGTCGAGGAGGGCGTGGAGAACCGCCGCGTCGGAGCCCCCACCCGCCTGGAGGTCGATAGCAGCATGCCTGTGCACCTGCGCGACCTGTTCGCCAGCAAGCTCGGGCTTCCGCCATACCTGGTATATCAGACCCCGCCGCCGCTAGGTTTCGTCGACCTGTGGCAACTGTGGAGCCTCCCCCGCCAAGACCTGAAGGACATACCGTTCCTTCCTTATGTGCCGCCAGCGTTGCAGAACGAGAAGAAGCTCTTTGCCGCCATCAAGGAAAGGGACTATGTGCTGTACCATCCGTACGATTCGTTCGTACCGGTGGTCAACCTGCTCAAGGAAGCGGCGGTGGATCCGGAGGTGTTAGCGATCAAGATAACGCTCTACCGCGTAGACCGCCATTCACCTATCATCGAAGCATTGATGGAGGCACGCGACAACGGCAAGGCGGTAGCGGCGACGGTGGAGCTCAAGGCCCGGTTCGATGAGGAGAACAACATCGAATGGGCCCGTGCGTTGGAGACCAAGGGCGTTCACGTTGTCTATGGATTGGCGGATCTCAAGGTGCATGCGAAGCTGTGTCTGATCGTGCGAAAAGAGAAGAGCGGCATCGTGCGATATTCGCATATCAGCTCGGGGAATTATAACACAATTACAGCCAGGGTCTATGGGGACATCGGTTACCTGACATCGGACCAGGACATCGGTTCGGATGTCTCCGACCTGTTCAATTCATTGACCGGTTACTCCCAGAAAGAAGATTACCGCAAATTGCTGGTCTCGCCCGTTTCCATGCGCAGGGAGATAATCC
>JBEKDM010000073.1:0-11950 GCA_050014375.1 Methanomassiliicoccales archaeon
AAGCGATCAGGCAAGGGGAACCGGTCATCGGAAAGATCTTCGATTTCCAGCGGTCCGATGGCACAAATGGGACGATCATGGTCTCCGCTTCACAGATAAAGAACGACCAGGGGATCATTATCGGAGGTGTGGCAACCACCCAAGATATTACCGAACTACGGAAAGTCCAGAAAGAACTCGCCCGATCCAACGCTGAACTTCAACAGTTCGCCTATATCGCCTCGCATGACCTTCAAGCACCGTTGAGGATGATCTCCGGTTATCTCCAACTATTAGAGAGGAGCAACAAGGAAAAAATGGACGAGAACTCGAAGGAATACATCGCCTTCGCAGTTGAAGGGGCGAAGAGCATGAAGGAGCTCATCAAAGATATATTGGATTACTCGAGGGTGGAGACCCAGGGCTCAGAGTTCCTGCCAACCGACATGGACATTGTAATGGGGACCGTAATGAGTGACTTGGCGAATTCAATAGAAGAAGCAGGCGCCACCATTTCATACGACCACCTGCCAACGGTCAAAGCCGACCAAACTCAGATGGTCCAGTTGCTTGAAAATCTGATCGCCAATGCAACAAAATTCCATAGTGAAAAACCTCCTGTTGTCCATGTTTCAGCAATTAAGGTGGGACCATTTTGGCAAATTGCTGTCAGGGACAATGGGATCGGTCTGGACCTCAAGTTTAAGAACCGGATATTCGAGATGTTCCAACGTTTGCATACCAGGGACGAATACGAAGGAACGGGAATTGGCCTCGCCATCTGCAAGAGGATCGTGGAAAGACATGGCGGACAGATATGGGTGGAATCGGAGATGGGTGAGGGGGCGACGTTCTATTTCACCATTCCAATCTGACGAAGTGAAGTTAGTCCTCGCCTACCTTGAGCTCCTCACGCCGGTCCGCATGAGCGGATGGTTCGATGCATCGTCTGGGTTGATAACCACGGACTCCGCGTCTTTTATGCGCGGGATATCATTATTAACCCGCTTGGAAATTCCTGGGCAATGAAGCAAAAGCGTTACGAGAGTCCACTCTTCACTATGCTGTGGTTCCTGCTCTTCATTCTGGGGATCGCTGCTTCAATTGCCGACCCCACGGGCATCGTGGCGAGCCATGGATATGCGCTCAAGAGCCAGACTCTGTTGGACGAGAACCTGGCCTTGGTCGCCGTCGGCCTTGTTTCGCTCATTGCCGGCCTGGTCATCAGGTTTGTGGCCATCGTCACATTGGGGAAGAACTTCTCCGGCCGCCTGAGATTGAGGGACGACCATACCCTGGTCAAGACCGGTATCTACCGGTGGGTCCGCCACCCCGCATATTTAGGTGCGGTCCTGCTCTTCCTGAGCTTCCCGATCATGCTATCCAGCATACTCGGGTTCTTGGTCATGTTCCTTCTCGTTCCTTATTTCCTGCACCGGATCAAGCTCGAGGAGAGGATGCTCATCGGACGTTTCGGGGCTGAGTACGAGGAGTACATGAGACACAGCAAGCGGCTCATCCCGTTCCTGTACTGAGGTGGGATCTGGGTCAAAGACCCTGACGCAAATGCTAGCCAGGATACCTCTATGCCTCGAACTGTTTAGTTGCCTCTCGTTTCCTCAAACACCCTATTTCGAAACTCATCGAGGAAAGGGTCGGGTTTTTATTGCTTGAACGGGTACCCGAAAGATCTGGATATTTTGTGAGGTATCCAGTGAGTTGTTGTGACCCAAGGAGATCTGCCACAATCAACCTGACTGGCTCGCTTAAATCTAGGAAATAAAGAGAAAATGAATTAGTTTTTACTACTGGCTACTTCTTTGAAAATGGCCGAACGGTCAAAAGCCCATCGATTCCTTTATCTCGAAGGGGGTTCAATATTATTGAACTAACATGAATGATGTCCAGAAGTTCATCCAAGACCGACGATCGGTCCGACTCCCCCTCGACCCCCATCACCCCATTGCTGAAGATGATCTGAGAACGATCCTAGAAGCGGGTCGGTGGGCCCCCACCCCCCACAACATGCAAAACTACGAAATTATAATCATTGACGATAGAAAGGTCTTGGAAATGCTGGGTAACATGAAGTCTTCCGTCTCAGAGACATTCCTCCGGGAGAACTATGAGCAGCTTTCCTTCTCGGAGGAGGAATTGAGGCGTAGGAAGGTTGGTATACTCGGGCTAATGTTCCCGCCATCGTTTCGCGATCCACAAAAGTTCAGAGAGGTCGCAGAAGAGAGCCCATCTCAGCCTCTAAGCTATGCAATCAACGGGAGTACCGTCCTATTGATCATGATATACGACTCCAGGAAGAGAGCGCCTGATTCTGAAGGAGACGTGCTTGGCCTGGTCGGTCTCGGTTGCGTAATGGAGAACATGTGGCTGATGGCCACATCCCTCGGGATCAGCGTTCGTATATTGAGCGATTTTGGCGACAAGCCAGTCGATGAGGAAGTTAAGCGAGTTTTGGATATTCCCGATTACATGAATGTGGTGTACGGCCTGCGTTTAGGCTACCCTATCTCCCCAACATCTGAGAGTTTAAGGGTGCGCAGGGATCTGGATGAGTTCACCCATCGCAACGGATATGGGAACAAGGGCTTTGAATGAAAGCATGAAAATGTGGTATGCATTATGAAAGTAACAGGAAATACGATATTGATAACCGGTGGTTCGACAGGGATCGGGTTCGCTTTAGCCGATGCATTTCTAACGCCGGACAATGAGGTCATCATTTGCTCCAGAACAGAGGAGAATTTACGAAAAGCAAAGAATCAGCTCCCGGAATTGAATACAATAAAATGCGATGTTTCAAAAGAGGTTGAAAGGCAGAAAATGCACGAGCGGGTCACCTCCAACTACCCTGACACCAATGTTCTGATAAATAATGCTGGAATTCGGAGAATGGTTGATCTAAGAAAAGGTCCCACGGACTAATGGAAAATTTACAAAACAACGTAGGGGACGAGATCGACATAAATTTCAAGGCCTATGTGTACCTGACCGCACATTTCATCCCCGACCTAATGAACAGAAAGGAGTCAGCGATCATGAATGTAAGTTCGGGGCTCGGCTTCATCCCCATGGCCTCCATGCCCGTATATTGTGCCACTAAAGCGGCTGTCCATTCCTTCACCGTTTCGCTAAGGCATCAACTTAACGATAGTCCAGTGAAGGTTTTCGAGATAATACCTCCTATAGTGAACACCGACCTTGATAAATGTGCGAGAGATAAAAGAGGACAATCAGACAGGGGGATTCTATCAGAAGAGGTAGCCAAAGCCACTTTGCTCGAGATGGAGAAGAACGAGTTCGAAATAGCCATCGGGATGGCGCAGAATATCAAGACCGGGGCGCGAGATAACTTCGATCAGATCTTCTCAAGAATGAACAACCAATGAACAAAGGTAAGGCTGACTTGAATAAAGCGAATGTCATCAAGACGCCTCTTTTAACACACCATCATTTCCGGGGAATCTTTGTTTTGGCATTAGGAAGATCATAACATATAGAAATCAATATCAGGTGCCTAAATCTATTCAACGTTATGAAAAGAATCGAGGAAAACATGGCATTTGAACATACGCACTTTGCCCGGTTTTTTGACAAACTTTCTTAACTCTGCCATATTCTTCTTTATCTGCTTTGTTGATGGCACTTCATATTGGCGAGATGTCACATTCTGATCATTTTATCCATTTCTATATTTTTATAGCGGAAGATATATCACCTTCAGCCATAGCTATTAGATATAATTGGAAAAAGGTGTAATTCATGGCTGACAGGGGTTTCAGTAAGAAGGACGAGGCATTGGTCGAGCTTCTCATGGGTACGGGGATGCCAAAGAACGTCGCCAAGACGTTGGCCTTTCTGCGCAAGAAGGAAGAGACGACCTCGGTTGAGATCGAGATATCCACATCATTGAGACAGCCTGAGGTATCCATTGCCGTGCAAGAGTTACGACGGAGGAAATGGATCTTTAAGCGGGACATCAAGAAGGAAGGTAAAGGCCGACCGGTCCACGCTTACAAACTAGCCATCCCATTCAACAAGATCGTGGATATGCTCGAAAAGGAAGAGCGGAAGAGGATTGAACGCATAGAGAGCAACATCGAGCAACTAAAGACAATAGCTCACTAGCCCAATCGGGGTGATGAAACATGACGAATGATAATCTGACAACGGTCAACTATACAACAGAAAGCCCGGGGAAGGGGAATCGGCATTTTGCTGATGGTGCCGATCGGTTTGATCGCCGTGTTTGTGCTGATCCTCTTGTTCGGCGGGAAAGACATCCTAGGTAGCGGGTGGCGGATCATCCTTATTGCATATTTCTGGTCCTATTTGTTGTTCGATGTTCTAGCATTATTCAACGAAATGGTGGGTCAAATTCATCACGTCGCGGTAAGGGACCACACCAAGTATTTTGTTGCCCTCACCAACGATCGGAACGGCTCGGAAATCGTACCGAGCGAAAAGTTCCGAGGCTTGCTTAAGTGTACTGTCTGGACCTAGGGCGATTATGTTCGTTATCATTACATCCCGGAGCAGCGCTTCATCGGGCGCCTCCAGCAACTCTTTGATATCCAGTACGCCAAGAAGCTTGTCGTTCTCGTCCACTACGTAGAAGTACATGACGACCATTTTTCCCTTGGCAAGTTTGGGATAGTCGTTTTGTATCTCATCGGTGGTGCAATCTTGGGGGACCCTTATGAACCGAGAGGTAGCATAATTTATTGCCTTCTCCTCGACCTTCTCCATGATGGAACGTACCTTGATGGCGAGATTCGGATTGATCTTGGACATCAATGTCTCGGTCTCATCGTGAGGTAAGGCGCTAAGCAGATCGGCCGCCTGGCCAGAGGTCATCTGGTTAATTAGTTCGGCGACGCGGTCCTTTTGCAGAGAGGAGACCAAGTCCCTTTGGACATTGGGGTCGATCTGCTCCAATGTGTCGGAAGCGTGTTCGGTCTCTAGTTGGTTGAACACTATGACCCTCTGATAATTGTCCAATTCTTCCAGAATATCTGCAATGTCCGCCGGTTGCATTTCAGCCAACTTTTCCTTGAGAATCTTGAGCTTGACCTCACCTTTGAATGCGGTCATGTTTGGGGGTAGAGGTTGAACCAGCGTCCAAGGGATCATGTTCTCACGTCTCTGGTCCGCAGCTTGTCTCAGATCGGCCGTTCTTTTGAGACCTAATCTCCTCCATCGTCCATAACGGCTGGAATCAACGGCTGCGATGTACAACTTATTGTTCCGCAGAACAAGTTGTAGGTCATAGACCACTTCAACCTCGGTGTCCTCGAGATCCAGGATCTTCTTGTCCAGAATGTCCTCCTTTAGAAGAAGGGAATCTTCATTTGGCGCCCCCTGGTATTCCAGAATATTGTCGATGTCGATCACGACCTTTTCGTTTCCGAAGGTCTTGACCTTGTTCCATGGGACCAGCAATGTGGGGTTGCCGAATGGCCTTTTTACCACGATGCAGGTTATTTCCGGTAAAGCTCCGTTCCCTTTGACAATGAGGTCGCTCAGTTTGCCGATCTTCTGCTCCTTCAACTCCACCCGATGGTTAAGGATCTCGCTGAGATTATAGACCACATCGGATGGCACTTTGGCTGTCACGTTGTTCATTATTTACCCCCTACACCGACGTAAAGAACTTGTAAACAAGGATCAGCACCATGACGATCAAGTATAGCCTGAGGAGGAGCAACGCCCATCTGACCTGACGGGTCATCTTGATCCTCGGGGTCTTGTACTTCCTGGTAATCTCCACGAAAGGGCGGAGCCTGTTCCTCAGGAAGCCTCTCACCCTTCCGGTTGATTTATCCTCGGCCATCTCAGACACCTCCCAGCAAGGATGGGAACAAGACGCTGATAGCGTACATTGTAGACAACAATATTATCATCCCTACGATGCTGAACCCTATGATGTTCTGCCTCCTGGTGTTCTTGTACTTGCCCATGAGCTCCTCACTGTTCAGTAGAAGCAGCAGGAACACCAGGGCGGCCGGGAGGAGCGTGACTGCTATCACCTGTACGAAAAGCGTCACCACCACCAAGGTCGCCTGCGTTGAGATGAGCACCATCCCTCCGGCACTGACCAGCATGAAGAAGTAAAATACATAGAACCAGGGAGCTTCGCGAACCTTGTGGTTTAGGGAGTGGGCCCATCCGAACACCTCTCCCACGGCCCAAGAGCTCGCTAATGATATAGCTATCGCTCCCAGCAGACCAGCATCGAACAGACCTATGGCCAGGAACGTCCCGACCCAATAGTTGATCCCCTGCAAGGATACGGCAGCCTGAGCGGCGCTTTCGATGTGTTGCCCATAAAGGAGCGTTCCAGTAACGATGATCAGGAAGACAGCGACGACCACTGTCAGAATAGCACCCATGGCCGTGTCCATCCTGCCGAAGGGAATATCCTTCTCCTTCATGCCCTTGTCGACCACGGACGACTGTTGGAAGAATAGCATCCACGGGGCGATGGTGGTCCCGATGTTCGCCATCAGCAGGAAGAAGAGCAAGCCTAACGGGCCGCCGGGAAGGTTAGGGATCACACCCTGCACCACCTGGGAAACGTTCGGATGCACCAACAAGGCCGCGGGTATGTATATCAGGTTGAGAACGCAGAGCAGCAGGACGATTTTTTCGAACGTCCAGTACTTGCCATTGATGACAAGCAAGATCATGAAGAAGGATACGATCACCACGGTCAGGATCGGTGGTATGCCGAATATGCTCAGCGCTGCGGTCATGCCGATGAACTCGGTGATCAGTGTGAGCCAATCTGTCAAGGCCAGGTCGGAAAGGGAGAACCAGCCCCAGAATGAACCGAAGGCGTCAAAAATCGCCTCAGCGTGACCCCGCTTGGTGACCGCCCCCAGACGCACGGTCATTTCTTGTACAAAGTACGCTATCGGACCAAGAAGGATGAGGAACCAGATCAGGCTGTATCCGTACTGGGCACCGGTGACAGAGTAGGTGGTTATTCCTCCGGCGTCGTTATCGGCCACCATCACGATTATTCCCGGTCCAGCCAATAGCAAATAGATTTGGAGCGTCTTGATGAATTTGCGATAACGATAATAGGAACGGGCCCCGAAAGACATCGATGAGCTGCCGGTTCCCTTGGTCATACCGGCTCCTTTGCGCTCTTTCCTATTCTTGTCCCACATGTATCTACCCCGCGCTATGTTCAGAAAGAGAGCCCTTGTTTCTTAGGAGGTTTCGGGGTGTGTGGGAATGGCCAATGGTGATTGGCTACGATCGAACACGCTCCTAGTCCAGTTTTGGCTCCGTAGAACGTAGAGTGAATGGCCGGGTCCGGTCACTCAGCTGCTTCGGGCAAAGCCTTAGTCCGGCAATGCCTACTTTACCCGTTGGCATCTTTCGATGTTTCTGGGCAGCAGCCTATGTTTGTACAGTAACCTCACCTAACAAGGTGTTCTGATCTCTGGCCTCATCAGTTAAGTTGAGGCAAAATGGTATCGGGAGTCGGCTATATAATAATGAGTCATTCACCATATTGAGACTGTTCTTTTCTTGAAAAGAATGACAAATGTCGGTCTCGGGTAAAGGCCCATTAAATCACCATATGCTCCAGGCCTTTCTTTCCAAGAACTGTGAGGATGAGCTAGGACCGTCTCCTAAAGTTCGACGACCTGGCCATTGCCTTTCCTTGAGATTATTTTCCCGTTGGGGTGATGATATGAACTCAGAAAGCAGGCTCAAAGAACTTATAGGAAAGGACGGTAGCAGCATCTTCGAGACCAGGGGTATAGGGCTTTATCCAATGTTTTTCTATCGATCGTTGGCCAATTCTATGGATCATCCAAATTAGTTTGGGCAAGGGACCATCGCCTGATCGAGAACTAAAAACTATCATTTGATGGATCCTTTGGTCATGGCCCCCACTGGAAATGGCCTCCATCGAACCTCCCTGTTATTCTTCATCATAATGCTCGTTAAGATCAATCAATGAAACATCAAGTTCTCGGACACGTTTGAGATGAAAATGTTGATTTACGTTTGGGCGTTCATGTGTCTGAATGTCGCAGGACTCAACAGATCTCGCCGAGAGCCGCTATCGCCGGGTCGCGATCATCATCATAATGTTGGGTGTGACCATGAGCGCAGTGGACACCACCGCGGTCGTCCTTGGACTGCCGGTCATGATGCAGGACCTCCATTCAGACATCCTGAGCATGGTCTGGGTCTTGCTGGCATACTTATTGGTAATTACGATATTGGGCACCCAGGTCGGGAAACTGGGGGACATGTTTGGTCGGGTCCGGATGTATAACCTGGGCTTCGCAGTTTTCACGTTTGGCTCTCTTCTTTGTGGCATATCGTCCGATGGGACTCAGCTCATAGCCTTCCGTGTCCTCCAGGGGATTGGGGGAGCACTGATCTCCTCGAACAGTGGAGCGATCATCGCCGACACGTTCTCTCAAAAAGAAAGAGGCAAGGCCTTCGGCATCACCGGGATGGGTTGGTCGATCGGGGCCATCCTGGGGATCCTTATAGGTGGGGCTTTCGTCACATTCCTTAATTGGCGCTATATCTTTTTCATCAACCTACCCATCGGCGTCGCGGCGACCGTGGCCGGTTACTATCTGCTCAAGGAACGCTCGCCAAGGAAAAAGGAGACGGTGGACCTGGGAGGCATCTGTCTGCTCGGGCTGAGCCTGTTCCTTATTCTTTATGCCTTGACCAGCATAACCGGCTCAGGGCTGACGCCGGAATATACAACCGACCTTATAGTGGGTGCGTTGACGTTCATCGGTTTCGTCTTATGGGAATGGCGTTCGAAGTCCCCGTTCCTTGACCTATCCCTATTCCATGACAGGATATTCAGGTCATCGTCATTGGCCGCATTCTTCCAATCACTGGCAAGCTATGCTGTGATCTTTTTGGTGATCATGTATCTTCAAGGCCCGAGGGGAATGACCCCTTGGGATGCTTCCTTGCTCCTTATCCCGGGTTACGTTCTGGGGGGATTGATCGCCCCATTCGCGGGGAGATTGTCCGATACGCATGGAGCCAGGGTGATCGCATCGATAGGTCTGGGTTTACAAATAGGCGGAATATTGGTATTCTCCATACTCGACCTGAACACGCCGGTTTACCTGATAATCCTGGGGTCGGTCCTGAACGGCGCCGGAACAAGTTCGTTCTTCCCAGCCAACACCAGCGCGGTCATGGCAAATGCTCCCCCTAAATCTTACGGGATCAGTGCAGGCCTATTGAGGACCATGTCCAATCTGGGAATGGTGTGCAGTTTCGCTGTGGCTTTGTTCTTCGCTTCCATCTCCATCCCTAGGGACGTTGCTTTCCAGATATTCCTGGGTGTCGGTGGTTTGCGTGGCGATCTGGCCAGCGCCTTCATTGACGGCATGCATTCTGCATTGTTCGCCTCGATCGTCCTGCTCGTCGTGGCATTCTTCCTGTCTGTCCTCCGGGGGAAGGAGGCTCGCACGAACATGGACGAACCAAGATCTGCAAAATAGATGACCAGATATCGAAACGAGGGAAAAGGCGCAATCGAGGGAAACCTAAAGGAAGTGGGCCGAGGAGGCGCGGTCCATGGTCGACGGTGAACATACCTACAATATGGCAAGGCTCATCCGAGCCCGATGCTATTGATCACTCCTCCTGAATTCCCGTCCACGACCAGGATAATCTTCTTACCTCCATGGTCGTAGCGGGCGAACCAGATCGGGGCATGCAACAGTTCAGTCTCCGAAACGTCAACTTGGGTATTCAACTGCTGGATCATATGATACTGGGCATGCGCTTTGTCAGATTGTAACTGGTCCACTAGGGTCTTGGCCTGGTATCTGGCGTCCTCTTCACCGATGTCCCCGTTCATTATCTGAACGCCCTTAGGTACTTTGGCCATATCGAAGAACGTCCGTTCTTCGAGGCTGAAAGCATAATCCTTGGGTTGATATTGCGTAAATGCCTTGAGGGCCACAATGGGAAAGTTGTAGTTGTTATCAAGTTCTTCGGTCTTCTTCATGTTGCCGCGACCTGCGCCCATCGTGCCTCCCAGTACCGCACCGGTCATGAGCGGACCCCCGAATCCGCCTCTTCCACGCCCGCCTCCAAAAGCCACACCCATTAGTCCGGCCAGAGCTGCTGTAGTAGCGATCTGCCCGGCTTCCGCGGCCACATCACTGGCCACGATCGAGGTCCGCGCCGAGGTTGAGACAATCCAATATGGGATCAGGCTCAGGCTCATCTCTTCCAGCTGAGAATCCTCTTGAAGATGTCTATGCAACAATCCCATGTCCATGAGGCCGTGTATCTTATCGACGATTTGCTGCTTCTCTGGAAATTTGATCAACAACATCGTTTGCTTCTGGACGCTTCTCCAACCATCGTTTACCAACGTGATCGTGGATCCGCAATACAAGCAGGTGACCACCATCTCCCCGAACTTTGGAGCGATGGGCGCGCTACAGCTTGGACACTTAAGCGCCGTCGCTTCAGAGGGAGCTATTATCGAAGCTGTCGAGCTGCCGGTTGGCTTCGACTTATCGATGGCAATCTTTGTTCCACACTTCAAGCAGAAAAGTGCATCGTCAGGCAGATCAGCACCGCAATGGGGCAATACATGGTCATCACATTCAACGGCCCAGTTTACCGTCCGGGAACATTCTCCTTCTTAGGAAATGCTTCGATCCTTATCAAAGCCAGACTGGCACTTGGGCATCTGCTCTTATTCGGCAGGTTCTTCATTATGCTTGCGGTGATCTGCATCTCTTGATGCGTATGACTTCATCCTATCAGGCAGAGAAATGACTAGCTGTCCCTTAACCGAGAGTGGAGCTTCTTCTAACACCAATTTTCGGTAGGGGCTCATACTGTCAAGCGGGAAGGATCGACCATCTGGGATTAGTGAAGGATGACCGTGGGAATCATTTTCCCGTTCTATGTTACTTTTCGAAGGTGTGCGTGGAGTCCAGGATGTGCACCCTCTATCATTTTTTGGTCCTCGAACTGATCCGGACATTCTTAGAACGATTTTCAACCTCAATCTGCTATCTATGCTCAGCAGAAGTAAGGAGATGACCTGCGTCCATTTCGTCGATTCCTGGATGAGGATGACCATTACACGGTTCTTCATCAGAGCTTTCAGAAATCCATATTAGGTGCCTAGAGCAATTCATCGGTATGGAAAAAATCGATGAAAACATGGCGTTTGGACTTACCGCGCCTTTGCCCTATGTTCTGATAACTTCTCTTGACAAGCTGGGTAAACCCAATGCAATGGGCGCTGCATGGGTAACTAGGGTATCGATGTCACCACCACTCATCATGGTGTCGATCGCGCCTCAGCGATATTCTCATAAAGGAATCGAATTCAACAAGGAATTCGTCGTTTGTTACCCTTCGGTTGGACAGGAGAAAGGAGCCCTGATCTGTGGCACCAAAACGGGAAGGGATGGCGATAAGTTCGCCAAAGCGGGATTATCAGTTGTTCCTTCCCTCAAAGTGAAGCCTCCGACGATAAAAGACAGTACGGTAGCCTTCGAATGCAAGGTCGTTGATACATTCGTGGCAGGAGACCACACATTATTCATCGGCGAGGTGGTGGCTACGACTGGAACATTAAACAAAGAAAAGCATTTGTTCGGCACGAGCAAGTTCAAGTTGTTCGCAATGGATGAAAGCGGCAAACAATAGGGCCTGCGCCATCCCTGAAGGTCCTATGCGCCCCAAGAAGCGAAGGCTCTGCTCAGCCGATCTGGATTCCGTTCAATCGAGACGCATAGTGAGATGAACGACATTGTCTATGCGAGCCTAGAGGATTGGTGGGCATTTCAATTGACCCTGGGCGCGCGCAAACATAATGGCCATGAATGAGGAGATGCGTGAGCAATTCAAGCAAGAGTATTTTGCCAAGTTGCGTCCCACGCTCCGCGAAGACGGTTTGCATCTATCTTTGGGT
>JBEKDM010000074.1:0-11940 GCA_050014375.1 Methanomassiliicoccales archaeon
CACCTATCGATCACACGCTTTAGCTGGCTGCTCATGCCGGAAAAATACAACGGCGTGGCCAATACAATGGCGTCGGCGCGCTCGATGGCCTCGTAGACCTTTGCCATGTCATCGGGTATGACGCATCTCCCCGTATCCTGGCATTCATTGCATGCATTGCATCCGGAGATGTCCAATTTGGTCACATTTAGCATGATCGTCTCCGCTCCCTCGTCCTTTGCACCTTTCAAGAATGCATCGAGCAAGGCGGCGGTGTTCCCTCGCGTGTGCGGACTTCCCAGTATCGCTAGGACAACAACCATTTACTCCCCTCGACCAGCGGAGCGCATGGCCACGGGGGCCATCACCTCACGTCACAGGTTTCTAAGTTCTCTAGGATCCGCTCACGCAGCTTGCTGTAGTATTGGAAGGTCTTCACGATGTAATCGCAAGCCCCTTCCTTCATTGCCACGAAGCTTAGGTCGGCGTCGTCCATGGCGGATACGAAAAGGACCGGGATGCGCAGACCCAGCGGCCTGACCTTCCTCAACAGGTCTATCCCGTTGATGTCGGGCAACTTGTAGTCCAGGACCACGATGTCATACTTTTTGGTCTTCAGCTTCTCAATGGCCTGACCACCGGTATATGCGGCATCCAGCTCGAACTCATCTTTCGGCAGGAATTCCGAGCATAATTGGATGTGTTCCATATTGTCATCTACCATCAGCACCTTGATCACCGATTCACCCCCCAAAACCGATCTCTCCTGCACTACTGAAAATGTATAACCCATTCAACATATTTCACCTTACCCTCGGAATGATCAACGAGAAGATCGAGCCTTTGGTGAAATCGCCGTTCTCCCGATTGTCCACCCAGACCCTGCCCCCATAGCGTTCGGCCAAGGCGTTGACCACTGAAAGACCGAGACCGTGCCCTTCCGCCGCAGATTCGGAATCCAGCTGGTCGAATCTCCTGAAAAGGAAGTTCTTTCTATCATCCGGGATGCCATGACCATAGTCGGCCACAACTATTTGGAAGAAGTCGAGTCCCTTCTCAGAGTGCTCCGCCACGGAAACCTCTATGGGTTTCTGATCACCGTATTTGCAGGCATTGCTCAACAGGTTATAGAACACATCCTTTAGGAAGCTGTCTGCGTTGACCATCAGCCTGCCCTGCGGAGTCTGGTACGATATCTGGATATCGCCATAGAGCGCGTTCATCTGGATATCATGGATGGCTTCCGAGAGGATGGGCGAAAGGTCTACCTGCAACAATGGGCTCTGCTCCGTTGCCTTGAGCTTCCACAGCTTCCGCACATCTGATATTAGCGATGATATGTTCTCGGATTGGGCCAATGCGCTCTTGACATAGCGCCGTTGCCGCTCATCGAGCTTGGGGTCAGTGAGAAGCATCTCTAGGAACCCGTGGATCGGAACATTGTAATTTGCGACGTCATGGGTTAGCAGGATGTTGTAGACCTGTTGGCGCGATGCCTTCTCCTTGACCCGGGAGAACGTGCTGGCGTTCTGGATAGCGGTGGCGGCCAGAACGGAGAACATCTCGACTAGTTTGTACTCCCTCATGGTGAAGGGCAGACCCGGCCTCTTCTCCAGTGTGATGACGCCAAGGATCTCATCGCCGAACTTCATCGGGACGCTGATCAATGAACTGGGCTCGTCCGGGGTGCCCTCGATCAGTACTGACCGTTCGTCCAGGTCGGCCCGTTCCAGAAGCATACCCTGTCCGGTCTTGGCCACCAGTCCACTGATGCCCTCTCCTAGCTCTATCTCCATACCGACCACGTCCATGGGCGTCTGGCACACGTTATGGGTGCAGCGCAACTTGCCGCCATTGTGGTCCATCTCAAAGAGGATGCAGTTCTCAGCGCTGACCAGCTGTCTCGCCTTGTTCAGGATGGCCACGAGGACTTCGTTGTGGTCGAGCGTGCTTGACAGTACCTTCGACGCATCGTAGAGAATCTGGAATTCATTGTTGCTGCGGACCAGCCGGCGATGCAACTTGCCATTGCGATGGGATATTGCAACCTGGTTGCAGAACACTTGGAGAACGGTCTCCTTGCTCATTATATCGGGCATAGTATGATAGCTGCCGAAGATGGCGCATCCGTAGGACTCCCGCCGGAAATGAACGGGAAGACATATGATCGCCCTGGGTTTCTCTAAATGGACCGCTATCCTTCTGTCCTTCTGCAGGTCCTCAGAGGTGAATATGTTGCCGTTATCTATGCTGTGGAAAAGTGGAGTGCCGTCCTCCAAAGGGGATTCGAGCAATGTCCGGCCATTCCGGAAATCGATGCCTGAGCAGAACATCTGGGGGACGTTCCCCTCTTCTATCAGACGGAAAACCGCAAAGTCAAAATCCAGTGCCTCGACCATGCGGATCAGTTCCTGGTCGATCGATTCGGTGGGGTCGAGGTTGTCGCTGATGTCGCGGGTCGTTTCCGCCAGTATCTCCATGTGTCGACCCAGCTGCTCGATCTCCTTCTTCATCCTGACCGCTTGGGTAGGATCGTTGGACAACGCCAGCACCCCGGTCATATTGCCGATATCATCCTTGAGCGGGGTCAGTCTCCAGTTCATGAAAAGAGTTCCATGGCTGGAAAGCAAAGGCATCTCTAGCATGCGAGTTTTTCCGGACAGGACCTCCTGGATGGCCTGCATTAACTCGCTTTCCACGATCTCCTTAGGATCCAGAATGTCCATGATCGGAGAACCGAGGACCTCGTGACTGGAACAGGCTACAACCTCCTCCACGGCTTTGTTATAGACGATGATCTTCCCAGTCTGATCAAAGGCCATGACCATCAGGTGGACGAAGGTTAGCAGCTCATCCAGGAGCTGTGACGACAGTGGCATAGAGCCCATGATGGCGTTCTCCGTCTGCATCCTGCGTCCAAAGACGCTGACCCCGACCACACCTTCCTTCTCAACCACCGGGCTGATGTTCAACTTGCAAACAACCTCCGTCCCGCTGAACGCGCGTAGCCTGGTGGTCATGTTCCCGACGACGCTGGCGTCCCTTGAGCATTTACCGATCATCTCAGAGAACGAAAGAGCATCCGGCCCGCATGCCAGGTCGGACAACTTCGTCCCTAGCATCGAACAATCGGAGCATTCTAGGGCAACTTCGAAGGCCCGGTTATAGTATCTCAGGTGACCCTCCCGATCCAGTGAGCACATCAGAACCGGAGTTGAGTCAGCTACGTGAGCATTGGATGATGAAATGGGCAAGACCTCTTGTTCTATGTTCTTTTTTGACTCGTCCTGTTCGACCAAGGAGATCGAACCACCAATCACATTCTGGGACATGAAAGCATCGATTAGGAAATCATGTTCTGCTGAGTAATTCGCCATCCAAAAGCAATATCGGAATCCGATTTATGATTCTTTAATGACATCACTCGACCGAACCTCTTAGCATGCTGGTTTTTCACGTCACTCCAAAAGGTTCCGAGCCATCGGTTCGGGAATGTCCATACCGTGTTTGAGACATATTTAATATTAGATGTAATATTATTTAAAATTGTTCTACATATCTTGAACAATTTTCTGCAATACAATTCCTTGTCCAGTAATGACATTTATCAAAAGAAATATGAGTCTCGATGATAATCTGATGATTACTTTACGATTCAATATGTTCTAATAATAAAAGTATATTCGAAGATACATAGAGGCGTCCGGAGAAGGCTCACCCCCTATTCTCCTCCTAAGAATAGCATCGATATTCCACCTTGCAGAGCCTTCCCGGCCCTCTTTTCTAGTTGATCGGTCTGGGCACCAATCGTACATTAGGTGCCGTGTCCAGACATTTTCCTAACTGGCGGGTGCGAGTACCGATAACTTGAATATGGGGCACTCGTATAAACCTCTGCTCAGGGTGCTTGGATGGATGAGGGTGACTTCACCAAGGCTCGATCGATGCTTTTTCCCAGACAGGTACTTGCGGGGCATGGCGCAATAGAAGCAATACCCCAAATGTGCAAGGATTTCGGTCTGACTGGAACTGCATTGATCGTCGCCGGTGACAAGACCATGAAGGTCGCAGGAGATATTGTATCCGAAGGATTGGCCAGGAAAGGCTATGAAGTTCAGTGCATTTTGGTCGGTGAAGCCACGGAGGAAAATCTGAAAAAAGTGGAACAGGCGGCACGAGATTACAAGGCCCGGTTCCTTCTCGGTGTCGGCGGGGGAAGCAAGATTGACCTGGCCAAGATGGCGGCGATGAACACCAACAGCGAATTCCTCTCAGTGCCAACCTCAGCTTCTCACGATGGCATCGCCTCAGGGCGGGCCTCGATTCGTAATGATAAGGGACCTATGTCATTGGATGCCAAGGTTCCATTGGGAGTGATAGCGGACACTTACATCATCTCGAAATCACCCTACCGACTGTTGGCATCGGGGTGCGCGGATGTCATCTCCAATTCGACGGCATTGATGGATTGGGAGTTCGCCAGGCGGCTGCGGTATGAAAGCTTCAGCCGGTCCGCATATGCCCTGTCGAACTATACGGCACAAACCATTATAGACAATGCGGACCTGATCAAACCGAATCTGGAAGAGTCTGTCTGGATCGCCATCAGGCCGATCATAATATCAGGGATCTCGATGAGTGTGGCAGGAAGCTCCAGGCCGACCAGCGGTTCGGAGCATATGTTCTCCCACGCCCTGGACATGATAGCGCCAGGGAAGGCGTTGCACGGTGAGCAATGCGGGGTCGGTTGTATCATGATGATGTACCTGCACGGCGGAGACTGGGTCCGCATCAGGACGGCTTTGATGAAGATCGGGGCGCCCACCTCCGCGAAGGAGCTGGGCATCTCGAGAGAGCAGGTGATCCAGGCCTTGGTAACGGCTCACAAGATCAGGAAGGACAGGTTCACCATCCTGGGGATGGGACTGACCTATGAGGCCGCCGAGAGGATCGCCACGATAACGAAGGTTATCTGATTGGATGGTGAATTTTAATGGTCATAGTCACGTTGATTGGCGAGAGACAGGCGAAGGAAGGCGTCGAATTCGTCTACCGGGGACCGCTGACGGAATGCAAGGAGTGTAAGCTGAAGACCGTCTGCTTCAATCTTGATGTGGGAGGCCGCTATCGCATCAAATCGGTCCGGGATGTGCACCATGAGTGCAAGATGCATGAGGACGGGGTGCGGGTAGCCGAGGTCGAACGGGTCAAGATACAGGGCTCGGTCAGCAAAAAGGCGGCCTTGGAAGGTTCTACCATATCTTTTGAGGACATCAAATGCCGAACCCTAGGATGTGCCCATTATCGCCTGTGCCATCCGATCGGGCTGGAAAAGCACGCCAAGATGCGCATTTCCAAGATCCGTGGAGACCTAGCGTGCGCCGAAGGCAACATGCTGGTCGAGGTCGTTTTCGACTGAGAGTTATTGCAATATTTGGAACGACCCAAAACGATACTACGATCACCAAATCGGCCTGATCAACGAATGATGGCTTGGGACAATCCTGTCGAAGGAGCATGCAAAGTCGCCAAACTGAGGATGCTCGAGTTCAGCTAGCGATTCTGTATCAGGCGCACTCATATGATGACGAATGCAAACTGAGAGGAAAGGGGCCCCAGTTACGTTTGAAAAATAAGCTATCGCCTACCGGAACTTTTCTCCGGTGAGGCGTTCGTAGAGTCCGATATACATGTGGGAGACCTTCTCCACCATCTCCTGGGGCAGGGCAGGGATGTCCGGTTCCAATGAGTGGTTCTTCCGCGCCAACATGAGCTTCTCATGGTATCCGATGTCTCGGTAGTATTGCCGGACCATCTCCTTGGAAAGCTCGACGCACTTCCCCTGGGAATACTGCGCCGAGTCCCACCAGCGGTCCTCGTCGGCCGTGCCGAAGGTGTCCACGATCATAAGATGGCGTTTCTCGTCGTAAGCGAACTCCTTCTTGCCATCGACATGGATAAGGCCCCTCTTGCCGACCTCGGAAGCGATGAGGGAGTCGATCTTCCCGATCACTTCGAACACATGATCGTACTCCTTTTCGGTCAAGCCAGAGATCCGGATGGCCTCCTCGCGGGTCAATTCGCGATCGGTTTCCTCCAGCTTCGTGGTCGTCTCTATGAAATCCTTTGGAAGCCTCTCGCCATAGGCGGGAGCGTGACCCTTGGGATAGCCCATCATCTCCGGTGTGACCCTAC
Organism: Methanomassiliicoccales archaeon; assembly: GCA_050014375.1. GTDB lineage: Archaea > Thermoplasmatota > Thermoplasmata > Methanomassiliicoccales > UBA472 > DASXVU01. The sequence goes on from JBEKDM010000074.1 coordinate 6,175, forward strand.
CTTCCTTGACCCGGTCGTTCAGCGAACCGGCGTTGTAATGACGGCAGATGAACTCCAGAGGAATGAGGTAGTTGGTGGTCTGGTGATTCAGTTTGCTATAATCAGGTATGACGTCTACGCGCTTCACCAGCATGCGGTTCGGTCCGTTCATCTCCTTGAAGTCGGAATGGATGCCGTTCTCCTTCAGGAGCCTGAACCAGTGAGCGGACGTGCGGCATAGGGTCTCGCCTTTGAACGGTATGTCCGAGGGAATGATCTTGTCGAAGACAGAGATGTTGTTGGTGAACTCGAACTCTAACGTGTTAGAGTCAACCTCATAGACCTTCTTGACCTTGCCAACGCGAAAGAGCTTCTTGTCTGACATCGGCCTTTAATCGGAACGCGGCTAATATCTTTTTTGGTCTGTGGGATTGCTGGATGAAGTTGGAACATTCATAAATGCCAATCCGGAGTGGGCAGAATTGCTCGTCCTAACGAGGCACAACATTGGCGATTCCCTTTTCATAACGAACAATGATAAATAATTGAAAATGTACTATTAATGAAGCCATTGTAATGGCATATGGGGGAGTTACACATGAAGGCCAGTTCAATCGCGATTATGTTGACCTTTGCTATCTTAACCTCGATGACCGCTGTTGTCATGACTGACGATCAGCACAGCATCGTGTCGGCCGCCCAAAGCTGTGATTATACCTACGGATATTACACAGACAGCTTGGTGTATCTAACTGGATATACCGGTCCCGGCGGAGCTGTAGTGATCCCCAGTGAAATCGCGGGTATGCCGGTCAGGGTACTATGGAAAACATTCCTTGACTGCACCTCTGTAACTTCCGTGACGATCCCGAATAGCGTCATCTATCTCAACGGTGGGGTATTCTCTGGCTGCACCTCCCTGACCTCAGTGACCATCCCGAATAGCGTCGTTATCATCGGCCCCGAGGATTTCAATCGTTGCACCTCCCTGACCTCAGTGACCATCCCGAACAGCGTAACCCAGATCACTGGTAGTGAATTTACCAACTGCACTTCCTTGACAAATATCACCATCGGCAGAGGTGTTCAATTGATTGGCCCTGATACATTTCGTACACAGGCTGCCATGACGAACATCACATTCAATGGAGATGCACCAACCGGACTGTTCCATGATTGGATCGATCCAGCAGCGGTGACGATTTACTATCATCAAGGTTCATCCGGGTTCACCACCCCGATCTGGCAAGGGGCTCCGACCTATCCGTTAGCTACAGCGTCATTGCCTTCGGCCCCCGAGTATCTGAAAGCTGTTTCCGGTCCCGAGAAGGTAATGCTCAACTGGAGCACCCCAGTTAATGATGGCGGCGCGGTGATCGATTACTATGCGATCTACCAAGACGGCGTCATGGTCATGAAAACCAATTCTTCCCCAGTGACCTTGACAAACCTGAGCATTGAAACCTCGTTCACTTTCTCGGTCTTAGCCCATAATTCCGTTGGATACGGAAAAGCATCAGCATCGGTGTCCGTAGTGCCCTCGGCAAGAACGCCCATTCCTAGTACGGATTGGACCATTCCCATGATTGCAATTCTTTCGGTCATTATTCTTCTGCTATTGATCGGGAGGATGAAGAACAAGCAGAAAAAGGACCATGATCACGACCACCAGAAACCATAACTGGATTTAACTGGCTCTATCAGACAAATGACGAGTCTACATGGACATGGATTCGGTCGAACCTGAGTCAAACTTATCTTTAATGGCCAAAAATAGGAGTGAGATCGACCAACAATTGTGTTTTCTCACTCCGTTATTCTAATCCCTCAGATCATCTCCGAGCCGGCGTGGACGACTATTCCTTTGTTTGTAATCTCGTAAGGCGTGATCTTCCTCGAATGAGTAGTCCGCCTCATCTTGATTATGCGCAGAGATAGTTGCATCTCGCTCCTCTCCACTCGGTCCACGTACCGGAGCGATATCACGCCGTCAGCCACGTACTCGACCAGCCCATCCCTCGATGCCAGGGGGTTCTCATCCTTGGTCTCGGCGGTCATCAGGCAGGTGGCGTTCGTCTTCTTGATCATCTGTGATAGGTTGAACAGGTTGATCCTGCGCTCGTGCTCATCCTCGAACAGCATGTTCAACAGCGAAACCGAATCGAACACGATGCGGGTCGCTCCGAACTTGGAGATGAAATCGGGCAGCTCGCTCTTTATCCTTGATATCGTCGTCTTGGCGTCGCTGGGCTCGAGCTTCACGATGACCATCTTCTGCGCGTCGATCATCGGCTTCAGATCCCAACCATGGGACTTGGCGTCCTCCATGATCGAGTTCTGGTCCTCTTCCAAAGAGATGTATATCCCTTTCTCTCCATTCGCCAACCCCTGATTGAGGAACTGCAACCCGAACGTCGTCTTCCCCGTACCGAACGATCCCATGACCACGAACGTATGCGACTTCGGGACGCCGCCCTCAAGGAGCTCGTCCAGTCCGTCTATTCCGGTCTTTACTCGGTCCATTTTGCTCACCCAATCCTTTCCGTATCGATGACCACCAGGCCGCTCTGGGCGGTGACCGTGGTCGCGAACCTTGCGATGCGCTCCATGTCCAGGTGCGGTAAAATGCTCATGAACTTCTCCACGTAAAGATAGCGCTGCCTCTTCGAGGAGGTGGCGAACCGGCTCCATTCGAACACCAGAGCTCCGTCCACCGAGTCCATGATCATGCGCTGGATCCTGTCGTCAACGATGTCCTTTGTCAATAACAGGTACACCACCCCGCCCCATTTCTTGCTCACCCGCTGCATGCCGCGCAGCACCGCCACCAGGTCCCTGGGGTCGATCTTCTGGTTCAGCACCAGGTCGGTGAGCGAGTCGATGACGACCATGCTCTTGGGGGCATTCTGGTCCAGGTAGTTTACCAGACCCTCGAGCACTCCCTCGTCGTCGCTCGCATTAGAGAACAGCGCGGAGGAAGTGTCACCGGACCAGCTCTTGGGGACCAGTGTCTGCCTGAAGTATTTCGAGGAGAAGTCCTTGAAGACCACGTTCCGTTCGAACGATTCGTAGAAGTCCAAATTGAAGGACATCTCGATCTCCTGAAGGATGTCATCCTTGGACCTGGAGAATGTGATGTAGTGGATCGATTCTGGCATCATTTGCCCTTTGACGCTATGGCCGAGGAAATATTCGGCGGAATCAGGGTTCTCCTTGATCAACGATATCTTAGCTGCCGATGTCAATGCATATTCTTGCTGGCCTGCCCCCAGGTCTCCCAGGAGGAGTACCACGGAGCCGACGGGCATACCGCCCCTGATGATACTGTCGAAATCAGCCACTCCCGTAGGAATCCGTTTCACTGGTGCATCCATACCCTTCCATCCCACAACATTATATTGTTACTTGGATTAAAAGGATTGTATCGAGGTCCTGTTTCTTGAAAGATCAACTCAGAGTCCTGATAATGATCCCGATGAGGTGGTCTGCCGCTGACCGCTTTACCGCAGACCGGTCGCCCTCGAACAACTTCCTCTCCGTCCAGATGTTGTCCCCGTCGTCAATGGCGAAGTGCACCAGGCCCACCGGCTTCCCCGGCCTCTCTCCCCCCGGACCGGCAATGCCAGTGACCGAGGCACCTATGCTGGATTGAAAGCGGTCCCTGACCCCGGCGGCCATCTCCAGCGCGCACTGCTCGCTTACTGCGCCATGATAAGCGATGGTCGCTTCCTTGACCCCCAGTAGTTCGACCTTTGAGCTGTCGCTGTAGCATACCACAGCACCCAAGAAATACACGGAAGAACCCGGCACATCCGTTATCAGGTCGCTCGCCAGACCGCCAGTGCAAGATTCCGCCAGGGAAATGGTCACCGCTTTGGACCTAGCTATCTTCCCCAGTTCCTGTTCCAGAGTCATCTTCCACCTTATTCCTTAGATTAGGGGTCAGGTCCCTGATACGGTTGACGCCGTCGATATCATCGATGACCTTGGCAACGGCTGGAGGGACCCGGTCCCTCCATTCTGCCCCTACGGACATCCTGCGCCTGATCTCCGTTCCCGAGTATGTTTCCCGGTTGAACATCGGGGAATCGCGGACCTCATACTTAGCCTCGGAAAAGAGCCTGCGCGTCAGATTGTTGTTCGTGAAAACCACCTCAAAAGGCGGAACGAGCGAGACCACGTGGGATACCCAGACGGAATACCTGTTGATGTCCACGATGGGGACCAGGAAATACTCTTTCATTCCCTCGTGCTTGAGCGCTCGGGAGATCATCAGATGTCTTTCTCCGGCAGTGAAAGGGTTCTCATAGGTATGGGAGTACTGGGCACTGCCAATTCCGATGATCAACGAATCGCATTTCTTGGCGATTGACCGAACAACCTCCAGGTGTCCCTTGTGGAACGGCTGGAAGCGGCCTATCAGCAGGCAACTCGAGAAATGCTCAGGTTCGTCCATTTTATGATCGACGTCAATAATGGTTGACTGGATATATGAATAGTGTTTAGTTTATTCATTCCAGGTCTCTTATTGTTGGTTGGGAACTTGATAACTCAATTAATCCATATTGATTATCAATAATGATAATATCACTTTAATTTGTCCGAATACCTTATTACTCTTAAAACCAAACCTGATAACCATGACGAAGGCGTCTTATAACAAGAGGGGGGCGATGGCGACCGGCTCCATGATGATCGTCATAGCCTCGATATTGACATCCGGAGCCGCCGGAACGGTTATCCTGGGTACGGTTAACAACACCGGGGACCAGGCAACCGCTGTGGTGGACGACACCGTCCGGAACCTCTGCGACGGCCTTATGGTCGTGGACGCCACAGGACATTATCAGATCAATAACCTTACAGAACTTCAGTTCTTGATGAAGCTCTCGCCAGGCAGCAACCCGATCGACCTGACCAAGATCGTGATGTTCGTGACCACTCAGTACGGCGAGACGGCCTACCAGTTCGATAACAGTACACATGTCTTCTCCACAGATATTTACTCCGGGACGAATTCCACGATAGTCCATAAGGGAGAACTCCTGAAGCTGTCGATCTCGGACCTGAACATTCCGGCCGGGGATGACGTAATAGTCAAACTGATTCCGGAAATGGGTCAGATATTGACGATGAAGTTCACGGTGCCGGAAAGCCTAGGTAACGAGTTCGCCGTCCTGATGTGAGATCGCTTGATCTCCTTTTCGCTTGATCTCCTTTTCCTCTAGTAATAAAGGCACCTAGGACTCTATTTTATTTATTCTTCACAGGATCGAAGGACATTGGCCCTTTGCATTCAAGCCATCACCAGCATTTCTAGTAAAACGTTCAAACCCTCTGATCAGGTCAATGGATTTCACCTTTGGTAAGATGTGCCGAGAAGACAAGTCGGGTGACATTGTCTAATGGGGCCTTCATTGTAACAGCAAAATAAATCTCAACGATCAAATTAATAATTCAGCTTACTTGAGATTTGTTCCTCATGCGCCTGAAACTTGCGGTAATAGATGATCACGGTCCCGACCTCAGGGAGTCGATAGGGAAGTTAGGTGAAACGATCTAGGCGAATGCCAGTGGCATTTGAGTCCTCCGATTTGATGACCTGAAAAAGATCTGGATAAAATGCTAATTAATAGATATGTTAAGAAATAAAACATAAAATAGATGGCATGATTGAAGTGGTCCCTCGCTCGTATTGAATGTGACATCAATCAAGGCGAGGCGAGCAAGACCATGCGATACGTAGGACTGGACGTGCATAAAGAATTTTGTCAGGCAAGCATTCTG
>JBEKDM010000075.1:0-11935 GCA_050014375.1 Methanomassiliicoccales archaeon
GATGACTCCGCTTCCTTGCGTCAGCTTCGTCAACAACTGTACAACCATTTTACGTCCACCCATACCTCCGGTACGTCTGAACACAGAGATGATCACCTCGTAATGTCTAAGCGAGGAACAATCGGGTCGAACGGCTACTTAAGCAACATCGACGATTGACGTTGGATTTGAAGCTTGAATCCCGGATCTCGATGAGATCCTCATCATGAATCCCATAAAGGAAAACGACTCATCTTCACCAATCGACCAAGACTTCTATTTCAACCTATCATAGATGCCGATCGGAGTGCTGAAGCACACTTACCTCTCAATGCCCAAGGGATAGGTGAAGTCAATCATCTGGAATGTAGGAGTCAGTTGGTCCACCATTCTATAAAACGACGACTAGGGCGGATCTTTAATATCAGGCAAACCAGTACGAATCCTGCGCTCCGAGAACGGCAAGTTCCGGGCGCTCAAACAAAAAGGCAGAAAGAGGAAGGTGGAGTATGTGAAGGGCAGATTTCCCTTCCTCACGTATGCGAACGAATACCTGGACAAGCGGCAGGGTTTCATCGGCGATAACACCCTTGAGGTATTACGCCGGAAAGCTCGCTACCTGAACGGGGCATTCGTGGAACTGAAACAGAACGGAAAGTTGAGCACGACGTGCCCGACACGTTTCACCAGCGAGGATATCGGCCAGATATTGGTCTGGATGAGGGCCCAGGACTACGAGAACAGCTACAAGGAGAAGCTCCTGGGGCTCATTCAGCAGGTGACGCTCTATGCCGGGAACCCAGTGTTCGCGAGAATGAAAGCGGAGGGCGGAGAACTGCCGCACCGCACACCGAAGACGCTGAATGCGCTATCAGAACAAGAGGTGAGAAGGATTATCGAAGGCTGTGAAGAAATCAAAGGATGGACTGGAGATGTCTGTCGCTTCCTGGCCGCGATGTATCCTTACACCGGGCTTCGGCCATCAGAACTTCGACGCGCGGAGTTGGTCGACATTAACACGAAGACATGGGAAATATGGGTGCGCCACCCGAAGGGAGAGCACCGCTACGCGGAGAAGCGCACGGTGCCGATACTGGCACCGGCGCGGCCCGCTGTGACACGCTATCTGCGGGCAAGAATGGAACGCCTGAAAGAAGTGGGCATGCCCGAGGCAACCCCGCTGATCCCGTGTACTGGAGAGACCGACAAGACAGTGCTCGGAAACGTGCTATCGGAGAACCATTTTAGGAAGCTGAAGAAGGCAATGGTGGTCGCGTCGAACATCAAGTTCACCGACGATCAGATGCACTTCTCCCTGAAGACATTCCGTGACTCGTTCTGTCAGATGAACATCGACCGGGACAAGAACGCACTCCCGGCGGTATCGCGTGCGATGGGGCACAGCTCGACGGCGATGACCGAGAAGAACTATGGGCGCATCAGATCCAAGAAGGCAAACGAGGCGCTCAACCAACTCTGGGATTCGCCGCATCCAGATGTGAAAAGTGGCGTTATTGAAAACCGTTTTGAGATGACTGGCTATAATTAGAAGCGGACGAGAGGGGATTCGAACCCCCGACCTGCAGCTTAGGAGGCTGCTGCCATATCCAGTCTAGGCCACTCGTCCATTCGAAGGAGTTTGGTAAAGCGTTTCAACATGCAAGGGGAGATAGGGAACTGAATTTCAGCTCTTGTCCTCTTCGGAGCCGAGCTCCTCGGGGACCTTCTCTTCGGCCTTGGCCTCGTCCTTCTTGACGTACTCCTCGATCAGATCCACAGTGACCTTTCCGAAGAGCTCACGGAGGTCGGCTACGACCTTGTACTTCGCCATGGTCCACTTCGAATCGTACTTGCATACGTCCGGCAGGACCAGCTTGACTACGTCCTCTTCCTTCGTGATAACGAAGCCTTCCGAGGTTCCGTAGTCCATTTCCAGCATCGCCTTGACCTTGTTCTCGTCACCCTCGATCTTCTCTACGATGGTAAAAACGTATTTCAGGGATTGCCCGGCGAAACGCCTATTGAAATCAACCTTAACACGACCGGCGGACACCGAAGTGACGATACCTGTCTTGTTGTGCATGGTAACCTCCATGCCCGGGTGCGGCTCGACATCCTGCTTCAGGAACTCGCGCACCGAGTGTACCTCGACCAGCTTCGGATCCCTTGGTCCGGCCGCCTTCTCCGGTGGGATGATGACCTCGATCTCCTTGCTGACCTCAGCTCCTACCAGAGCCTCGTCCAGTCCCTCGAAGATGCGGCCACCGCCGACGAGCAGAGGCATCGGAGCATAGTTGAACTTCTCGTTGAAGATACCCGTTTCCTTGGCGCTCTCCTCTTTCGTGGTGTCGATCATTTCGTTGGTGTCGACGGTCCATGCGTTGTACTCGAGCCTGATGATGTCGCCCTTCGCGACCTGTGCAGAGTTTTCAGTTGACATGAAATTCACCATGAATTAGTCGTCTGATTTGACTCCCTTCAATGAATGATTGTTCTTATAAGTTTTGGTATCCACGAAGGTGGAAAGTCGCTGTCATGTCAAATCTGGGCAGATTTGAAATTTACGGAAAAAAGGATAATCCGAAGAACGTGGAGGGATGTCGTTCATATCTTTGTGAACGACTCTACTGTTTCCCGGTCCATCGCCTTTGCGAGTTCTAGGCATAGCTTGACCGAGTTCTCCTGGTCCTGGAGGTCGAACACTCCCACATGGGAATGAATGTGCCTCACGGGGATGCCCACTGCAATGGTCGGCACACCGGTATTGGCGACATGGATGGCCATGCCGTCCGTGCTCCCTGCCTTCACGTAAGACAGTTGATACGGGATCTTCTTTTTCTCGCATACTGAGAAGACCAGCTCTTTCAAGGGCTGGTTCGGGATCATGCCGCCGTCCCAGATAGTGATAGCCGGTCCCTCTCCCATGCGCGCTGGGGCCATGATCGGGTCAATGCCGGGAACGTCCCCGGCTATATCCACATCGACTATAATGGCGACGTCCGGCCGCACACTGTTGGCTACGGTCTTCGCCCCTCTGGTGCCCACTTCCTCCTGCACCGTGCATGCTGCCACCACTTTGTTCGGATGCTTGACCTTGCCTTCCTTGAGCGACCGGATAAGGTCTAATACGGTACAAACGCCCAGGCGGTCGTCGAACGCCTTGCCCAGGGCCAACGTCCGCTTGCCCGCCTTTTTTCCCTCCTTGAACGCAGTTTTGGTGAACCAATGGAACCGGCTGTCCGGCACGACGCAGTCTCCCAACCTCACACCGCATTCCTGCACCTCATCCTTGTTCGCACATCCCAGGTCGATGAACATCTTATCCTTAGTGACGACCTTCTTCATCTCCTCCGATTCCATCAGATGCGGAGGCTTGCATGCTATGACCCCGTTCAGGGGACCGTTCTTGCTCATGATCAACACCCGCTGCCCGAGCAGCACCTGATCAAACCAACCACCTAGCTGGTTGAACGTAAGGTATCCATGGGATTCGATTCCGGTCACGATGAAACCACATTCATCCATATGGCCGGCGAAAAGGACCGTGGGCCCATCCTCCCCATTCTTCTCGAACATGAGGTTGCCGATGTTGTCGTTGTAGACCCGGTCGGCGAACCCCGAGGCATAGTTCTTGCACATGAGAGCAACTTCCCGCTCGAAACCAGAGGGGCCGGGGGCATTGCACATTTCTTCGATGAATCTTAAAGACCTCTTGTCCATGGGAATCGCCAGATCATGATCAGGGTACTGTACCCTGGAGATGCGGCTGAAATCCAGCTCATCGGATAAAATACATTGGTTCAGGGATCAACGATGGGCGATAGAATACATTCAGACTAATCGCAGTGTGTTTCAATCGATTGGATATAGGATCGGTCCACACAATCGGAGAGAGGATGATTACTTATGACTATGAATCAGAGGACCTTGATAACGCCATTCTGGAAGATGTTTTGTATGAGCTGGAGGGATCCTACGAGGTCTATGGTTTGGGGCGTTGTAGATTCGTTTTTATCCACTGTCGTATGGCCATGTTAATAGGAATCTCATTACTGGCAAGGAAGAAAGGTCTTTCTTTGTCCGAGGGCGGGATCTATCTCCTGGGACGAATGCTGGGCATGCCGGACCGTTTGCTCGATTCATGCCTCGAAATCGATCGTGCAGGTAGATATGGGTCCATCCTGGAGAAAAGACCGGATGAGCAGGAGCGCGCCGCGATCATTCTCTGCAAGACCCTCGAGACGTTCGAATGGATGAGAAGGGAGATTAGCGCCAACTAGGTGATCCCCCCTGCAGAATGAGATCAGGAATGTTGGAATGAACGATGTCTACGATTCAGACTTCGGTTATAAATCTGTACGTCAACAATATGTCCGACGACGGCCTCCGCTGGAAAACCGTGCTCGAGTACCCAGACGACCCCCTACAACTTCACCGCAGATACTGGGTAGGGCAGAGGAAGAATTGATGCAAGGACTTGCATAAAAATGTGAGCGTTCGCGCCTTGACCGAGCTGACTGGTTATTCCTTGAGCGGCGTTCCGGGGAATAATCATTTTATCCTTGATGCCATTACGAGGGATAACGCCACCATAGCTTAGCCCGGTTGAGCGGCTGACTTGTAATCAGCAGGTCGGGAGTTCGAATCTCCCTGGTGGCTCCATTGTTCTAATCACCGTGATATTACTGAATGTCTCATTTTTTTCGGCGATGAACCGGAACGATGAAGGACGGGCAGGAATAGGTCGCTCACTTGACCCGCCCTCAAAAAGATGAGCTTCTAGGGTAGCGTTGATGCGAATAGATTAGTAATAGTGCATTCCTAGCCGTCTTAGCGAAGATCAGGACCATTTACAATGAAAACAAATGAGAAGAGACCGCTGGCTGAAGTGGAGAAGGAATATCTGGGCAGACAATGGACCGCGAGCATCGACCATGAACCGGGATTGGAAGGATTCCGCTATTGGGTCTCGGAAAGGGATGGCACTATCTGCAAGATCATGGAAGACAGCGGTGTCGAGGAAATGGCTCTGAGAAAATCTAGGAAGAAGAAAAAGAATTGAGAACAGATCATTGGGAGCTCACTCCCAAACAATATCGTTTTCTTGGAAACCGACTTTAAGGACCAGTATCCTGAAGTCATGCGGGATGACCGGGTTTCCGTGGACATCTCCCGGTTCGCAGACGAGGATGTCGCCGGGGTTCATTGTCACATTCTGGCCGTTTATCATGAACGGTGCCTCGTCGAGGGCGTAGAATATCTCTGTCTGGAAACGATGATGGTGCTGCCGGACGACATCCCCCTTCTTGAATTCCACCTCTTGTATGAAAGACCCAGGAATGCCCAGGGCAGGTCCGTCGATCAGCACTCTTTTCAGATATCCTTGTCCGTGCACCACCGTGGCCGATTCGTGTTTGAAGTGTTTCATCGGTTACTTCCTGATGGCCTCCCTGATCGCCCCGTCGAGGATGTCAAGCCCGGCATCTAGCTGTTCCATCGGGGTGATGATCGGCGGTATGATCCTGATCCCGGACTTGCCGCAACCCAATGTTATCACCCCGCGCTTCATGCACAGTTCGTCCACCTTGTCGCGGACCTTGCAGGCCGGAGTCTTGCTCTCCCGGTCCTCGACCAGTTCGATCGCCTGCATCATGCCGAACCCACGCACGTCCCCAATCTGTTCGTATTTCTCTTTCATCTCTTCGAGGCGTTTCCTCAGGTGAACACCCTTCTTCGCAGCCATCGGGACGATGCCTTCCTCCTCGTAGACGTCGAGGGTGGCCATAGCCGAGGCACAGGCAACACAATTGCCGCCATAGGTGTTGGACTGTGCTCCTTTCACTTTCCAATCAAGCTCGCTCCTGAAGGTCGTGGCGGCGATGGGCAGCCCCGAGCCCAGGGATTTCGCCATGCAGGCGATGTCCGGCTCGATGCCATGATGTTCGATGCACCACATCTTTCCGGACCGACCCATCCCCGCCTGGACCTCATCGTCCACGAGCAGGATACCCTCCTTGTTTATGATGTCGAATATCTTCTTCGCCCAACCCAACGGCGGCACGATGTAACCGGCCTCACCTTGAACCGGTTCCATGAAGAGTGCGGCGACCTCATCTGGTGGTGTGATCGTGTCGAAATAGATCTCCTTCAGTATGTCCGCGCACCAGATGCCGCATGAAGGATACTCAAGGTGGTAAGGGCATCGGTAACAATAGGCATAGGGGATGTGGGTGACCCCGGGGACCATGGGCATGTAGCGTCCTCGCTGAACTCTCTTCGAGGCTGTGAGCGAGAGCGACCCCATGGTCCGGCCGTGGAACGCCCCTATGAACGCGATGAACTGTTTCCGGTCAGGTTTGTTCCAACGGGCCAACTTCATAGCAGCCTCGATCGCCTCGGTGCCGGAGTTGGAGAAGAATATCTTCTTCTTGTAGTGTCCCGGCCCGATCTTGCACAGGCGCTTGGCCAGCTCGGACTGGATGTCGTAATAGTAATCCGTACCAGCAAAGTGCATCAGTCTGGCCGTCTGCTCCTGAACTGCCTTGACCACCTTCGGGTGGCAATGGCCTATGTTCAATACCGCCACGCCGCTGGCGAAGTCTAGAAACGTGTTCCCGTCGACATCCCGAATCACTGCCCCGGAGGCGCTCTCCGCCGCTATCGGCGCTGCCTTGGTCGAGGTGGCGAGAAACTCATTGTCCATCTCGATGATCTTCTTGGCCTTTGGCCCCGGGGGTTCGATTATTATGTTAGGAACTTTCTCCACGATACCTCGCCTCCATAGTCCAGACTGGACGATTATCGCAACCGATATTATATGATGATTTGCCGGAGGCCAGTCAGTATATTTTGAGGGAGAACGGTCAGATATCAGGCCGAAATATCACTCTTCGATACCTTCTGCCAGCTCCGCACTCTCGATCATCTTGGATAATATCTCGTAGGCGTGGATCATATCCTTCTCATCGACTATGAAGATCGTGTCGGTGTAGCAGGACACCGATTCCGCCACGTTGACATTGTTCTCGGACAGGTTGGAGGCCAGATAGGAGAATACACCGCTCGTCTCCATGATCTTCTCGGGCGACTTGACCGATATCTCCACCAGGTTGGGGCGTACCCGCAGCACGTTTTCCTTGCCCACGGCGTTTACGACCTCGTTCTTTAGCTTCTCGTCAGCGATGATAGTGATGGCGTGCGCGCCCTGGATGACCTGCATGATGGCCTTCTCGTTGATCAGCCGCTGGAAGATGGTCTCGAGTTTGTGCAGCACGGTCCAATCGTTCTTCGCGGTGACGGCGCAGACCTTTGTCTTTACCTCGAGGCGGCTGTTGCCCAATATCTTGAGCACATCCTTCTCGTGGTCCTTCTTGGAAAGCTTGACGGAGTATCGCCGACAAGCGATCATTACCGCCTCCTCGTTCTTCACGCTGAGGTCCTTCATGATCAGTCTGGCGAGCGATGAGTAATTGATAAGATCCTTGGAGATGCAGTCCTTGATACTGGGATGGGCGTCAATATATGCCCTGGTCTTCTCGGCTATGCTCTCCTTGGGAGCCTGTTCTTTCATGTAAATCCAACATATAATAAAAGAGATATTTGAGCATGTCTATTTTTAGACACATTGCTCATTGGACGGCCAGGAACGCTGCCAAGGATTCGTTGAAGGTCTTGACCGAGGCATCGGAGACGATCAGGGGCGGCACGACGCGCACCACTTTGGTCGCAGCCACGTTGATCAGCAACCTATTCTCTAGCCCGAACTTCTGGAACTCCTTTGCCTTGTCTCCCATTTCAATCCCGTTCATCAATCCCATACCCCGGATGCCAAGCACACAGGCGGAACCTGAAACGGTCTTGGTCAGGTCGGAACGCCACTTCTCACCGAGCTCGGCCGAGCGCTGCACCAGGTTATCCTTCTTCATGGTGTTGATGACGGCGCAAGCGGCAGCGCAGGCGAGCGGGTTACCTCCGAAGGTGGTCCCGTGCGATCCAGGGGTGAACGCCTTGGATATCTCCCTTGTAGAGACCAGCGCGCCGATCGGAACGCCTCCACCAAGCGCTTTGGCCAGGGTGATCATGTCTGGAACCAAGTTGAAGTGCTGGAAACCGAACCACTTGCCCGTCCGCCCCATCCCGGTCTGGACCTCGTCGATGATCATTAGCGCGCCAGTGTCGTCGCAGATATCGCGCGCCGTCTTCATGAACTCGGGAGTGGCAGAAATGACCCCTCCCTCCCCTTGGACCGGCTCAAGCATGACCCCGGCGGTGTCCTTGTTGACCGCTGCCTTCAGCGCCTCCGGGTCGTTGAAAGGGACGAAGGAGAACGCCTTTGAAAGCAATGGCTCGAAACCGATCTGGTATTTCACCTGGCCGGTGGCGCTCAGGGCACCTGCCGTGCGGCCATGGAACGAGTTCTTGCAGGCCACGAAGTGCTTGCGCCCAGTGGCCTTGGAGGCCAGCTTCAGCGCGGCCTCGTTCGCCTCGGCGCCGCTGTTGACGAACATGGAGATCCCCAGGGGGCTGGGCACGATCGATGCCACCGCCTCCCCGAGATCGGCCTGCTCCTTCACATAGTAAAGGTTGGAGACGTGGATCAGCCTCTGGGCTTGTTCGGTTATTGCCCTAACCAGCGCTGGATGGTTATGGCCCAGAGCGTTGACCGCGATGCCCGCCACGTAATCGATGTAACGGTTCCCCTCCAAGTCGTAGAGGAACTCCTTTTCCCCGCGCGAGAAACAAATGTCCTCGCGGCCGTAATTCTGGAACAGGTATGCTGAATTGAGTAACTTGACTTCCTTGAATTCCATTTATATTTCCTCCTGATGATTTGTTTGTACAGATGATATTGATGTCATAGGTCTAAGGTTTTATCCGGGTTCCCCGGTTCTCTCCGACGAGCAGCTGGGCAACGATCGCCTCCGGGTCCTTCCCGCATATGATGTTCGCCGTACCCCCATTCGAGACCGCAAGACAACATGCCTCCAGTTTCGGGATCATGCCTTCCTTGACGATCCCGTCGGCGACCAAATTCGCGACCTCGTCCGTTCGTATCTCTCGTATCACCGAGTCGAGGTTCCCAAACTCCCGCATGAGCCCCGGGACGTCCGTGACCAGGATGAACTCGGCCGCCTTCATTGCCTTGGCCACATGGGCAGCCGCGGTATCGGCGTTCACATTGTAGAGATGCCCTTCCTGATCGGCGCATATTGAATATATGACCGGCACGAAGCCCAGGCTGACCAACCATTCGATCGAGCGCGGGTCGACAGAGACGACCTCGCCCACATGACCCGGGTCGGCCACGATCTCGACACCGTTCTCGACGCCTTTGACGAGATCCATCTTGCGGCACATGATCGTCCCGCACTCCGACCCGGCCAAACCAATGGCCTTCACTCCGGCGGAACGGATCGAGGAGACCAACGAGTCGTTGATCCGCCCGAGTACGGTCTTGGCCACCATCAAGGTGTTATCGTCGGTGACCCTCAACCCCAGTACCTTACGCACTTGGAGGCCGTTCTTCTTCATCTCCTCCGTGATCTCCGGTCCGCCACCGTGGACGATGACCGGCCTTATGCCGATGGAGACCAGCAGGGCAATGTCGCGGCTGAAACGGCCCTGATCGTTGGCCCCCCCGATGGAACTGCCTCCGAACTTGATGACGACGGTCTTACCCTGGAGCTCTTTCGCCCGCGGATAGTCCGAACCGGTAGTGGTCATTCTGCCGCCTCAGGTTGTGTACATGGCGTTGATCTTCACGTAGTCGTAGGTGAGATCGCATCCCCACGCCTCACCGGACGAGAAGCCGACCGCCAGGTTCAGGTCGATGATGACCTTCTTGCCCGATAGCACCTTCCTCGCGTCGACCTCGGACTGAGTACCAGGTATCATGGTGGGTGAACCGTTCTCGAACAATGTCACGATCGTCTCGTCGTCGCTGATCTTAAGCACAACCTCGTCCAGTTTGAAATTCGCGCCGGAGTTTCCCAGCGCGGACAGTATGCGCCCGAAGTTCGGGTCCGCTCCGAAGACGGCGGTCTTGACCAGGTTCGACGATATTATGCCCTTCGCGGCGCACCGAGCCTCCTTTGGGTCCTTGGCTCCTGTGACCCTGACCTCGATGAACTTGGTCGCCCCTTCGCCGTCAATGACGACCTTCTTGGCCAACTGCTGCGCTACGTAGCGCACACCGTCCCAGAATGCTGTGTCGTTGTCCGCAGGAGCGCCCCCCGCACATCCGTTGGCCATGAGGATGGAGATATCGTTAGTGCTCTGGTCCCCATCCACACTTATCACGTTGAATGACTGGTCCATGATCTCCTGCCACTGCCGGTTGATGTTCTTCTCCAGCTTGGCGTCGGTGGTGATGAACGAGAGCGTCGTGGCGTGAAGCACCTTGACGTTAGGCGATATCATACCGCTTCCCTTTGTTATGCCGGCCACCGTCGCCACAGTGCCATCCTTCAAGGTAACTTTACAGCCTGCTTGCTTCTCCACGGTATCCGTGGTCATAATGGCCTGGGCAGCCGCCATATCGGCGTCCCTGCCTTGACCGAGTTGTTTGACGGCCAATGGGATGCCGCTCATCACCTTTTCCATAGGTAGGAAACGGGAAATGACGCCGGTGGAAGCGATGCCGACCAGATCTTCCTTGATCTTCAGCTCCTTGGCCAGACCAGAGATCATCTGGTTCGCATCGTAAAGACCGCGCGGGCCGGTGATGGCGTTGGCGTTCCCGGAGTTGATAATAAGGGCCTGCAACATGTCGGGGTCCTTCTTCATCATGATCTCGATCGGCGCGGCGCGAACACGATTCTGGGTGTAGGCCATGGCGCAACGGGCCGGCCTATCCGAATAGATGACAGCGAGGTCCAACTTCTCTTTCTTGATGCCGCAGTGAATACCTGCCGCCTTGAATCCTTTCGGCGAGGTGATCCCGCCCTCAATAGTTTCCATTTTCAAACCCCCAGTCCTGGGAAATCCAGTCCAGTTTTCTCATCCAGCCCGAACATGATGTTGCAGTTCTGGATCGCTTGGCCGGACGCTCCCTTCACTAGGTTGTCCAGCACGCTCATTACTACTACGTTGCGTTCGCCTACGGTCTCGAACCCGATCTCCACAAAGTTCGATCCGGCCACCGATTGCATGGTGGGTATCGGCTCGAATTTGATGAAACGTGAACCGGAGTAGAAATCACGGTACAGTGCGGCGATATCTTCGCGCGCCATCGGTTCCTTTAGGTGTGGATATGATGTGCAGAGCATGCCCCTGACCACCGGCACAAGGTGGGGAGTGAAGATGAGCTCGACGGGTGATCCGGAGAGCCTCTCCAAGATCATCTTGATCTCAGGCGTGTGACGGTGCACTCCGACCTTGTATGGAGTCAAGCTCGCACCGCAGGTCGGGTGATGGGTGGCCTTGGTGGGCTCGGCCCCGGCGCCGGACGTCCCGCTCTTGGCATCGATGATTACCCGTTCCTCGACCAGACCTTTGGCGAAAAGTGGCGCGAGGGCCAGAGAGGAGCAAGTAGGGTAGCAACCTGGATTGGCCACAAGATTGGCTCCCTTGATCTTGTCCCGGAACAGCTCGGGAATGCCATAGACTGCCTTTGAGAGGTTCTCCACGTCCCGGTGCTCCAGACCGTACCACTTCTTGTAGAGCTCCGGGTCGAGCAGACGATAGTCCCCAGAAAGGTCTATGCATTTAACACCTGACGAGGCCAGCTCCGGTACCACGTCCATCGAGGCCCCGTGAGGGGTGGCCGTAAACACCACGTCATAGTCGTTCCCCTGGAGTTTCTCTGTGAATTTGAGGTCGACGAATCCGTTCAGGAACGGATGGGCTTTGGCGACCTTGACCCCGGCATGCTGCCTGGAGGTCATGGCCTGGACCTTTATCTCAGGATGACGACATAGCAGGCGGGCCAATTCCCCGCCAGTATACCCCGAACCGC
>JBEKDM010000076.1:0-11930 GCA_050014375.1 Methanomassiliicoccales archaeon
GGACACGGTATCCTCGACATTCCCCGCGATATCGCTGGAGTTGAAGCGGACCGTGTGCCGGCCGTCCCCCGATACCGTGAACTGACCGCCATAATCCAGCCATGGACCCCCGTCATAACAGTATTTTGTATGGACCGTCCCGCTTCCTGTGTCGAACGGGATTAGACTGAAAGTTACTGACGATGAGATGAACCATCCATTCTTGCCAGTTGTTCCCAGGGTTGTGTGGCTGGTTACCGGAGGCGAGATATCGATATACACCTGGCTCTGCCGAGTATCCTCGACATTCCCTTCTTTGTCCACGGAATAGAACGAAAGGGTATGAACGCCGTCCCCTGACATATTAAATCGTGAAGTATAGTTCAGCCAGGGACCGGAATCGATACGATAATGTGTCGAGCTGATCCCTTGAGGGTCGATAGCGTCCAACATCACCGTGACATTGGACCGGTACCATCCGGCCAATCCGGACGAACCGGACATCGTGGCATTTGTCACGGGCTTGCCCAGGTCATGTTGTATCCGGGCATGGTAGAAAATCGCCTGCAGGTCCGTCGTCTTCTGTGGCCAATGGAACCATATGTCGCCGATGCTGTCCGGTTTATCATTGAGCATGATGTCCCAGAGGATCGTGAATCCGTTGACGATGGCGTCCCCACTTTGGCCCGAGTCCCAGGATGGATAATCGCTCGCGGACGCCCCATCGAACATGTCCCAAAACACCGATGCCACCGCCCCTTCCACGATCGCCCCGTCCCAGTTGCCATAGGATTCATGGTCAGCGAAAGTGACCGATTCCAGGGAGTATGATGGATCGGCCGCCAGAGGATTGTTGTCCACCGCGCACTCGAAAAACTCCGCCCAGCCTTCCAGGAGGGCGAACCCTTCCGTCGAGGTCGAATAGATATAATGGGGATCCGGATCGGTCCCCCTCGAAGGCGGGAAACTCCCGCCCCTTGATTCATACTGGATACAATGTCCGTATTCGTGCAGAAGGACAGACCGTTGCCAGATGCTGTCGGACCACTGTCCAATGTCGGGAATGTCAATGGAGTCGCCGTGGGAGTGGGGCCATGTTTCCACCGGCCAGTTGACATCTACGACCGATCTGTGCCAACCTGTCGTCTGGAGCAACCATATATAACCGGCCCGCACCGACTCCATGGCCTCATATGCGCCCCTTTCGCTATTCGTGGCCGGGATCGGGTAGGACTTACTGGTCGAGGAAGAATAATCGCTGAACCCGGTCCAGTCATAGTATATGGAATCCTGGGTTGTACCGTCGGTGACCTTCACCGATGTCCCGTCATCAGCGAAAACTGCACATGCCAGTGCCGCCCCGTTCGTTACGCTGAAGGTCACCGATCCGGTGGCGTCGGTATAGGCCATGGAAACGATGCTGTGATTGGAAGGGCTAGAACCTGCCTTCCAGAGCTCGGCCCTCGCGAATTTGAGGGGTCTATTCACGGTTCCAGTCATATCCTTGTATGTCCAGATAAAAGTGAGGGCCAGGGTAGAACTGGCGGCCGGAGCCGACAAGGTCGTTTGGAGTGTGGCCGCACTGACCACCAGAACTCCGTTCTGAGGGGCTCTGGGGGAGACCTGCCAGACCACCCCACCGAAGGACTGAGCGCAAAGCAGCTGGCTGGCCAAAACGATGCCCGAATCATCTGTGAGCTGAACCTGCATCTCCCAGTAATCGCCCCGGAGTGGTTCGACCTGGAATTCAACCGTTGAAATTGGTGCCTCGACCGACGCGCCCCCCTCGACCAGTAGGTCGCCAGAAGGGCAGATGATCTGGACCCTCATTGTCCCTTGATAATCCGAATTTATGTCGACCTTGACCGAGAAATTGTTATGCCCGTCTGATAGGACGGAACTAACAATAGTTACTGAGTTTGTGCTGCCCGTTTCAACCGCGAGTGGAGACTTGCCCTCACTGGTCGCCTCAGCCGTCAATGAATAGACGGGGGCAGAAAGAAGTAATGCTAACATAAGGCAAATGCAGACCTTTGTGTGGGGCCATTCCATGCGGATACCTTGGACCGGCCGCACGATTGGCGCCCACTCCTATAATTTGTGGCCCATGAATCTCCAATAATGATCGATATCTTCGAATCTCCGGTGGAAACCGCCATGGGTTAATAGCATAGGAATGATGGTACACTTCAAACAGGTGGCCAAGTTGAAAGGATCGAAGTCGGTGGCTCTCGTCGAGTGTGAAGGCTATGGCCGGGAACGGGCGCTCGAGGCAGTTAGAAGCTCGATAGAACTGATCGGAGGCATCGATCGTTTCGTTAGACCGGGGCAGAGAATACTTCTGAAACCGAACATTTTGGCACCTTCCACCGCAGATAAATGCGTCGCCACTCATCCGGACGTAATCTATGCTGTCGCCAAGGTGCTGGTCGACCATGGTTGTAAGGTCATCCTCGCCGAGAGCCCGGGAGCCGGGTTGATATACAGTGCGGCGAACCTGAAAAAGGCGTACGAGACGGTAGGTTATGACCAGGTGGCAATAGACC
The DNA here is from genome assembly GCA_050014375.1 of Methanomassiliicoccales archaeon. GTDB lineage: Archaea > Thermoplasmatota > Thermoplasmata > Methanomassiliicoccales > UBA472 > DASXVU01. Next base: position 2,526 of record JBEKDM010000076.1, read on the forward strand.
TGGGCATCGAGCTTAATGAAGACATCGAGTGGCGGGACATAGCGAATCCTGACGGGGTGCTGATGAAGCGGTTAAAGCTAATCGAACCGGTCTTCAATGTCGATGCGGTGGTGATCGTTTCCAAGATGAAGACGCATCTCTTCACACTCATGACAGGGGCGGCCAAGAACGTCTTCGGCCTAGTCCCCGGGATGGAGAAGGCCACATTCCATGCCAGACTGCAGCGGCCGGAGGATTTCGGCCGAATGATCGTGGATGTGAACGAGTTCGTCAAGCCGACATTGGAGATAATGGATGCGGTGGACGCCATGGAGGGTGAAGGCCCCCAGTCCGGAACGCCCCGCCGTGTGGGCGCTATCCTGGCCAGCAGTTCCTATACGGCCCTCGACGTGGTAGCTTCGAGGATCATGTCCATTGACCCAAATGGGGTCTTCACCATAAGGGCGGCTGTCGAACGCGGTCTGATCTCCGAGGACCTTTCGGACGTGGAAGTGGTCGGCGGGGAATTGGAGAAATTCATTGTACATGATTTCAAGAAGCCGTCCACGTTCATGGGGAAGAAAAAAAGCGGAGGCAAGGTGGAAAAAGCGATGTTGGGTCTGATCAAACTCTATGCCTTAAAGCCCAGCATAGTCCGCTCGATGTGTATCGGCTGTGGGAAGTGCTATCGCGGCTGCCCGATGAAAGCGATCAGTATGAAGAACGGAAAAGCTAAGGTCAACCAGCGGAAGTGCATCCGTTGTTATTCGTGCCATGAGTTCTGTGTCAGTCATGCCATCCGTCTCAAAAGAAGCCTGGGGGGCAAGGCCATGGCCGCTATGGTGGAGCGAAAAAAGTGAGGGAGAAGGACTTCGACCATGTCATCACTTTGGTGCGGGGAAGCATGAGAGGCTGCCATTTCCAGGATATCCCGAGAAAGAAAAGCGTGTGCCTGAGGACATTGTGTCATCCAGGTGAACGCCAACCCCATCATCGGACCTGCGACGAACATCGGGAAGAACGGTGCCAGTACCGGGCATGGGACGTCGATGTCAGATTGCAGGTGGTCCGACAGCGATCGGAGTTAACTGATTCCTGCCCTGGATGCAAAGAAAGGCATGACAGCCTGGCGGATCTCTATTCATGTGTGTGCCGACACCGGATGGACGTTGCATTCAAGCGATCGCCTTCTTATCTGAAGGAGGGCAGCGTGAATGACCTGTTCGAAGAGACCCCCTTAATGATCAGGACGAACATGTGGAGGGAACTTCGTACCGCGGTCGTCGAACGGGACCGGGGCGTTTGCCAGGACTGCGGTAGGGATCTGGGACAGCTGCCGAAATGGTACACTGAAGTGCACCATATCATTCCCCGGGTACGCGGCGGCGGAGATCATCCGGCGAACCTGAAGACCCTTTGCGTGGAGTGTCACCGAAAATACACGGACGAAATTCTGCTTTCCCGCATGGAGCGCACTGACGAGGCCTACCAGATCGCAAGGCTCTTCAAGAAGTAGAGGGGGCAAAGTTCAATCGCCCGGCTTGGGTCTCTCCCCGAATACTTTGAGGCCATTGCTGATGACCTCGCGGGCTTTGGGGTTGAACATGTTGTTGAACACCACTCGGCGGGCGGTCTTATTGTGCGCCAGCAGTGATAGAAGCTCCATCAAACCGGACTTGTTCTTCCACGCGTTCAGGTATGCATCGTATCCCTGTTGGACCAGACTTTCCATCTTTTCTCGGTCCTTTTCCTTGACATATTCGTAGACGCGGTGGTTACGTTTCCAGTCATCCGGTCCGATGATGCCCTCCGCCTCCATCTGTTGCCATAATGGGGTGCCGACCAGGTAATCGAGTATGTTGATCTCGACGGCATGCGGCCTGAGCCCGGTTATGAGGTCGATGGTCTTCCGGATCTCCTCATCCGACTCCATAGGCGCACCGAGTATGAAAGAGGTGACGACGATCATGTCGGCCGCCTTGGCGTTCTCCACGGCTGAGATTATCTGGGCCGGCCTGATCTTCTTGTTGTAGTAATCGAGAACGATCTCCGAGGCTGATTCGGCACCGAAGTACATCACGTCGAATCCGGCCTTTTTCATTGTCTTGAGCATGCTCAGAGAGGCGTTGTTCACCCGCCCCTCGCAGTAGAACTGCATCTTGATTCCTCGCTCCCGGATCAGGCCGCATATCTTTTCCACCCTCTCCTCACGGTGCGTGAAATTATCGTCCACCAGGACTGCGCTCTCATAGCCCTCATCGTAGAGCATCTGCATCTCGTCGACGACGTTCTCGGCACTCCTATAACGCCATTTCCTCAGGGAGAAGGCCGCGCACGAACAGTAAGAACAGTTGAAAGGACAGCCCCGGGAAGTGGATATGGTGGTGAATTTGCCGAATGTCAGGGGAATGCCCTGCATGGTGTACCCGTATTCGACCCCGGTAAGTATTTTCCGATCGGGCATCGGGAGAGCGTCGAGGTCCTGGATTATGGCGATCTGGTTCGAGACATATCGGCCTTCATCCAAGAAACTGATGCCCGCCACCTGGTGTGGCTTCTTGCCCGACTCGATGCATCCAAGCAGATCGACCATGGCCTCTTCAGCCTCGCCCTTGATGATGAAGTCAATGAACGGATATCCACGCAGGATCTGCTCTGCCGCGAAGGTGGCGTGGTAACCCCCAAGGAGTATGACCGTGTCCGGGAGCCGTTCGGAGATCCTGCGGATCGTTTCGATGGCCTGGAGAAAAGTGTGTGTCGAGCAGTTCATGCCGAACACGTCCGGTCTCTCCATCACGGCTAGTTCAACTAATTGATCGCCGTCCAGATTCAGGCAGAAGGCGTCAATGACCTTGATATCGTCGTGCCTGTGCTTTTTCAGATTGGCCGCGATATAAAGGAGACCGAGCGGAGGCCATAGCTCCGTCGTCTTCGCCGGCGGCGTCGTCATCATTATCTTCATATCGATCCAAATCCCCGAATTTGATGGGCAAACACTGGATTAGACATTAGTGAGCTTCCCAGACTAAATCATTTTGCTTCCCACTCAGGAGCCAGCATAGATTAATATTGGCATACGACAAAATACCGGTATGCATGGTCCAGGGCTAAAAATACGGAAAGCGGGTCGGGAAGACTATAATGGCATAATATCTCTCTGGACCCGTGCAGGCTTGCATTATCAGCCCACAGGCAGAGATTCAAGAGCTAACTTGGATCGGGAGATGGCCGACCCGGAGGTGGACATGTTGGTAGCATTCGCTAGAGACTGGATGATCGGCTCTGTCATTGCCACCAACGACGGCAGGAAAGGCTGGGTGAACCGGCTGGCCGTTGACCCTGACCACCGGGGAAAAGGAGTGGCCAGGGCGCTCATTGAAGAGGTCAAAGAATGTTTCAAGGCCCGTTCCCTGAAGATATTCAGCTGCTTGATCTACGCCGAGAACGAATCGTCCCAATCACTTTTTCGAAAAGATCGGATACGACCGTCATCCAGAGGTCGTGTATTATTCCAAGAGGATCGACCCAGACATCTGAGCCATCTATATTATCAAGTATTGGAAAAGTAAGGAACAATTTATCTCCAGCAACGGCAAATCACGCCCGAAGATGACCGAACCCCTGGAGCCATCCATCAGGGTCTTGGTTGTTGACGATGAGACAACCCTATTAGAGATAGCCAGGGAGTTTTTAGAACAGGTTCCCGGCTATATCCTCGATGTGGAGAATTCCCCGTTAAAGGCCCTCGAGATAGTTTCGTCTAAAGAATACGACGCAGTGGTTTCCGACTATCAGATGCCTGGATTGGCGGCATTATGTTCCTGAAACAACTCCGCTCCCGGGGCGCCATGTTCCGGATCAAAGTGCCGGCTGGTCGTTACAGGCTGGCGACGGACATGGGTAAAAGTTATATGAACGACACTTCCGTTATCAATCAGAGGGCCGAGAAATAATGATCGTCATTCTGGCTATCGATGCTCAATCGTTTTCCAGCAAGACGGCGAAATATGCAATCGAGTACGCAAAGCGAATGGGGGGGGATCTCGTCATTATGTCGGTCCTTAGTCGTAAGGAGATGGAGGAAAACCTCCGCCTTATCAAGTTCACCCAGATCGTCATGTCCCGCATAAAGACCGAAGCAGGGGATGAAGGAGTAGAGGCAAAGACCCTGTTGGAAAAGGGGCAACCGGTGGAGACCATCCTTGTAGAAGCGGACAGGATACAGGCGACCGCCATCATCTTGGGCCCCACGATAAAGACCGGCCTGGACAAGTTCATGATCGGAAGCGTGTCCGAAGGATTGATCAAGGGAGCGAGATGTCCTGTGATCATAGTCAAATAATGACCTCAGCTCGGATTTACCACTCCGTTCCTATCCAGACCCGATATTCTGATTATCAATCGTGATGACCGATGCACTAAGCTTATCTTCGAATATGAGCGTCTCTTTCTGCAGTCTCTGAAAAGATCCAACTGAGTCCCGGGTCAGGCTGACACGAGACCATCTGGACGAATCGAGGATCTGGTCATTCCGGCCGAATCGTAGCAGATACAATATCTGTCGGAACTAGCCTCGAACGATCGAACCAGAGCTGCCTACCAAAGAGGATTCAAAATGAAAGATCATGAAGACGCTACTGCGAACCCAGCTCCGCTTGGTCTGATGGGTTTCGGAATGACCACACTCCTGCTCAACCTGCATAATGCCGGATTTATCGCTCTCGGAAGCGTCATCTTGGCCATGGGTATATTCTACGGAGGGATCGCCCAGGTGATCGCAGGGATCATGGAGTGGAGGAAGGGCAACACTTTCGGAATGACCGCCTTCATTTCCTTCGGGTTTTTCTGGATATCGACAGTGGCTCTCATTCTCATGCCCTCGATGGGTCTGGGCAGTGTGACCGAACCGACGTCCATGGCCTGGTTCTTCGGAATCTGGGGAGTGTTCTCAGTGTTCCTATTGATCGGGCTCCTTCGCTCCAACCGCATGATGCAATTGGTTTTCAGCACGCTGACCCTATTGTTCTTCCTTCTGGCCATCAGTGAAGCTACCGGCAGCGGGGACATTAAGACACTGGCGGGCTATGTGGGACTGTTAACCGGGTCTGCGGCCATCTATGTTGCCATGGCCGAGGTGCTCCGCGAGTCCCTCGGCAGGGATTTCTTGCCACTTTGGCCGGTCAAGCAATAAACATCTTCCCTTTCCCTTTCTAAAAGATACTGGATACTCCTTATGTCGGACCAATCGGCTAAAGTGTAATTCGAAAAGTTATATCGGCGTGCACGGCGATGGCTCCCCATAGGAAGTGGGCGTCACGAACATTCTATTGGCAACGGACGGGAAAGAACACTCGGCCAAGGCCGTCAGGTACGCATTCGACCACGCAAAGGACCACAAGGCAACGCTCTTCGTCGTATTCGTGGTAAGCCCCAAGGCGGACGAGGACAAGGAACGCGTTATAAAACAGGGACTGGACGAATTGGACCGCCTGAAGGAAATGGCTTCCAAGGAAGGCATCGAGATCAAGACCATGCTCGAGGCCGGTTCCCCCTACGACACGATACTCAAGGCCTCGGACCGCGTGAACGCCAATGAGATCGTGGTTGGAACATCGGGCAAAACGGTCATCGACCGGGTGCTCATCGGAAGTGTCTCCGAGTACGTTGTGCGAAACGCGAGATGCACCGTGATCGTTGTCAGGTGAGCGTCCCCGCAACCAAGAATTTCAATAGATCGGAATAGGGTCATTGACTTTTTTCATTTTCGTTTCCATCAGGTCCAGGGCCACCATTATCCCCTGGATTATCGCCTGAGGGCGCGGGGGGCAACCGGGAATGAATACGTCGACCGGAATGACAGAGCTGACCCCATGCGAACAGGCGTAAGTGTCGGCGAACAGGCCCCCGCTTATGGCACAAACGCCCATCGCCACCACGATCTTCGGGGACGGCGTGGCGTTGTATGTCTGGAGAAGTGCATGCTCCATGTTTCGGGTCACCGGACCAGTGACCAACAACATGTCGGCGAAACGGGGCGATGCCACGATGTGCAGGCCAAACCGTTCGATATCATAGATGGCGTTGGTGAGGGCGTTGACCTCCACCTCGCAGGCGTTGCACGAGCCGGCATCCACCTCTCTGATGGACAGAGAGCGGCCCAGCACCTTCTTTATCCTCTCATCCAGCTGCCGCCCTAGGAGCTCGACGTCCTCATTATGTTGTTCTTCGGTCAATCCGGTACACCACCTTGAGGTCCTGACTGTCTTTAGCGGCAAGCTCGAACTTCTTTGACATCTTGATCGCCTTTTCCGGACATTCCCGGGCACATTCCCCGCAGAAAATGCATTTACCCATGTCGATGGATATTGTGTTGTAGCCCTCATCGATCGCGCCAGTCGGGCAAACCTCGACGCAGGTCTTGTCCATGCGGCAAACGTGGACGTCGACCACGGGCATTCCCATATGGCCATCATATGGCTCATAGGGCTTGTTCGGGTAGTCGCCAGTCACCACTCCCTTCTTCATCACTCCCTTGGTGTACCATCTGAACATGTTCTCACCTTACAGGTCGTTCCCAGCATAGGAGAGGCTGAGGCTCTTGTTCACCAACGGGAAATCGGGCACGATATTCCCCAGGACCGCGAACTCGATCGCCAGCCAATTGCTGAACGAGGGATCGCGGACCTTGTGGCGGAAGGGTACTCCCTGCCCGGCCATGATCCAATGCATCGCTTCTCCTCGGGGCGCTTCGACCAGGCTCATGCCCACCTTCTTTTCCGGCACTTCACCCATCTTAACCACAAGTTCGGTGCCCTTTATCGAGTCCAGCGCTTGTTCGATTATGCTGATTGACTCGTATATCTCCTCGACCCTGACCTTCGTCCTGGCCAGAATGTCCCCGTCCCGGCAGACCGGCACTGTGAAGCTCATCCGTTTGTACGCCGCGTAGGGGTGGTCGCGCCTGACATCCCTGTCGACACCGCTTCCGCGCGCGGCCGGCCCGACGAGATCCATGTTCTTTGCGATATCGTACGAAATAGTTCCGGTCACCTCGATCCGGTCCATCAGAGAAGGCATGTTAGTGATCATCGCCACCCATTCGGTCAATTCCAACTTGGTCTTGACCAATGTGGAGCTGATCTTAACCGCCTGTTCTTTGCCTATGTCCTTCCGAACACCGCCCAGGGTGTTGACCGATCGGAGGAATCGGCTCCCGGTCAGCCAGTCGTTGAGGTCCATCATTCGTTCTTTAAGTATGTAGGCCTGCTGCGCGCCGACGTTGAACGCCGTATCCAAGGCGATTCCGCCCAGGTCCCCTATGTGGTTATAGATGCGCTCCAGCTCCAACAGTGCGGTCCTGATGTTCTCCGCCCTCTCCGGCACCTGGACCTCGGCGATCGATTCCAGGGCCTGGCAGTAAGCTGTGGAATGTGCGAAACCATTATCGCCAGAGATACGTTCGGCCAGGAACACCCCCCGGTTGTACGGTGTGGATTCGGATATCTTCTCCACTCCCCGGTGTACGTAACCCATCCTTATCTCAAGATTGATTATGGGTTCACCCGCCACGCTGAAACGGAAATGACCCGGTTCGATGACACCGGCGTGGACCGGACCGACCGGGATCACGAACACCCCCTCGCCCACGACCGGACGGTATGGGTAATCGGTCTTGATCCGCTCCACCTTGGACTCGATGTCGAAGTCCTTACGGAGGGGATAGTAGCCCAGCGGCCAATCGTCCCAGAGGACCAGCGGCCTCGGGTCCGGATGCCCTACGGCGGTTATCCCGAACATGTCCATGATCTCGCGCTCGTACCAATAGGCAGCGAAAACCTCGGGGGTCAGCGTGCGGTAGGCTGGCAAGGAATCGTCTATCTTCGTTACCAGCGTCAAGAACAGGTCCTTCCGAGGTAAAGAGAAGATCGTATAAAGGCAGAAGTTCGATGTATATTCCCTCTCATCGGTTGCGTGCTGAGAAATTAGCGTTACATGGTAGCGTCGGTTCAGGTGGGACACCAGTTCGGGCAAGATGTCCTTGTTCGCATCGATGCGAAGGTTCCGACCGTCGGACGAGGTCGAAAGAACACCGATGGCAATATTCGGGGGCAGGTCCTCGACGATCTCTGTCAGGTACTCATCGCTCATGGGAACACCTGGAACAACGATGCGATGTTGACCAGCAGGTCGTGCAGCTGGGTCGGTATGACCACACCCATTACCAAGATTACCACAAGCAATACCCCCATGGGCAGGAACCGGGAACGCTCCAGCTCTCCCTTGGGCACGCCTTCCGTCGGCTCACCGAACATCATCTTGCTGACATGGTACATGAACGCAGCGAATATCACCGCGAGCAAGAGGATATAGATTCCGACCGCGAGATAGTTGGCCGCAGAAAGGCCTCCGGTGAGTATTGTTACCTCGGAAAGGAATATGCTGAAAGGCGGAGAGCCAGTAATCGCCAGCGCCCCTGCGATGAACAACGCGGCGGTTATTGGCATGAGCGACGAAACGCCCTTAATCCCAGATATCTCCCGAGTCTTGAACTTCTGCAGGAGATTGCCCGCGCCAAGGAACATCAGGCACTTTGTGAGGGCGTGGTTCAGCATGTGGAGCAAGGCCCCGAAAATACCCAGGAAACCTCCTATGCCAAACCCAAAGGCGATGATCCCCATATGCTCGATCGACGAATAGGCGAGAAGCCGCTTGAAGTCCCTGGCCACGATTATGAAGGCAGCCGCCACGGCCATCGATACCAGGCCGAATATCAGCAGCAACGTGGACGAAAATCCCGGCACTGTGACGGAGACGATCAGGTGGAACCGGAGGATCCCGTACATGGCGCAGTTCAGGAGAACTCCGGATAGGAGGGCGCTGACCGGCGTTGGGGCCTGGGAGTGAGCATCCGGCAACCATGTGTGCATCGGTGCCAAGCCGACCTTGGTACCATAACCGACCATGATCAGGATGAAGGATATTTTCAGGAGAGTAGGGTCCAAATGCCCGGCCGCCGCCATGAGCGTGGACCAATTTAGGGCATCGGACGATTCACCCAATGCCGTAATGGACGAGGCGTAAGCGAGGATCGTTCCGAACAGCGCTAGAGTAATGCCCACGGAGCAAATGATCAAATATTTCCAAGCAGCCTCGACGGCCAAGTCGTTCTCGGTGAACCCGACCAGGAACGCGGATGCGAGCGTTGTCGCCTCGATGGCGATCCACATGATGCCTAGGTTGTTGCTGATGACCACCACCAGCATGGTGAACATGAAGATGTGGAAGAGGACAAAGTAGTACTTGGCCCGGTCCACTTTGAGCTCCTTCTCCTTGAGCTCGTGGCCTATGTATGGTATGGAATAGATACCGGCCATCAGACCGATGAAGGTGATTATGAACAGCATGTACGCGCTCAGCGAATTCTCC
>JBEKDM010000077.1:0-11644 GCA_050014375.1 Methanomassiliicoccales archaeon
GGCTCACCGCAGTCTCATAAGGATTGTAATTGACACTTGCCACAATCGCACCTTCTCGCTCTTCATTGGTGTGTCATGGTCTTAAGGCCATCGCTGGTAGGAATGATTTGGTCGAAGATGAACTGAATGTGGAGAAAATCTCTAAACGAGAGTGATGCCTGGATTGAATGCTGTTGCTATTGAATGGACCGAGCGCATAGAAATCGCCCGCTGACTTGTATCCCAAGAGCCATTGCTATCCTTCAGTTCATATGATGAGATTCGCCGATTGCCTCAGGTCAGGAAAGCATTATCTCGTGAGGTTTGGAATCATGATAGCGATTAAATGCTGAATCAAAAGGTCGCTTCCGTCCTCTACGAGATAGCGGACCTGTTGGAATTGAAGGGGGATGACCCATTCAAGCCAAGAGCGTACCGGAACGCCGCCCATACCATCGAGGTGATGAGGGAGGACATCGAGGACGTTTACAAACAGGGCCAGCTCCATGAGGTGCCAGGGGTAGGCGACGCGATTGCCAAGAAGGTCGCCGAGGTCATTGATACAGGAGACCTCGGTTACCTCAAAGACCTACGGAACGAGTTCCCTCCAGGCCTTATTCAGCTCATGGCGGTCCCGGAGATCGGCCCTAAGACCACAATGCTGCTTTACAAGCAGCTCAAGATCGCCAACCTGCAGGACCTGAAGGCGGCCGCCGAGCAGCATCGCATCCGCCGGTTGAAAGGGTTTGGCCAGAAGACCGAGGAGAACATCCTCAACGGTATCAGGCTGGTCGAGGCGTCAAAGGGTAGGATGCTCCTTGGAAACGCATACCCGGCGGGAAAGACGATGGCCGATTTCCTGCTTGCCCAAGGCGTCGAGCATGTCAGCCTGGCTGGATCGCTCCGCCGCATGAAGGAGACCATCGGGGACATCGATGTTCTGGCCGGAAGCGATGAGCCAGCCCGGGTGATGTACCAGTTCGTGCACGGCCCGGAGGTGAAGGAGATCATCGGCCAAGGTCAGACGAAGGCCTCGGTCCGTCTTAAGGACGACGTCCAGGTCGATCTACTGGTGGTGCCGGACAAGAGCTTCGGCGCCGCCCTGCAATATTTCACCGGCAGCAAGGAGCACAACATCAAGCTGCGCTCCTTGGCCATAGAAAAAGGATACAAGTTGAACGAGTTCGGGCTCTTCAAGAAGGATACGGAGGAGATGGTGGCCGGTCACACCGAAGAGGATATCTACCAGGCGCTGGGAATGGACATCATGCCTCCGGAGATGCGCGAGGACAGGGGTGAGATCGAGGCCGGCCTGGAGCATAGGATCCCCCGGATCGTGGTGCTTTCGGACATCAAGGGCGACCTCCACGTCCACACCGATATGAGCGACGGGAACACGAACATGGAGGCGATGGCCGAGGCGGCCCGCCAGAAAGGATACCAATATGTTGCCATCACCGACCACTCCGAATCGCTGTCCATCGCCAACGGTCTGTCGGTAGAACGACTGCGCCAGAACATCGCCGAGGCGAGAAGGATCTCAGAGAAGTTGACACCGTTCCGGGTGCTGATAGGCGCCGAGGTGGAGATCGACGAGAACGGCAAACTGGACTATCCTAACGACGTGCTCAAGGAGCTGGACCTGGTGGTCGGAGCGGTGCACTCAAGGTTCAAGATGTCCGAGATGGAGATGACCAACCGGATCATTGCCGCAATGTCGAACGAGAATATGACCATACTGGCGCATCCGACCGGAAGGAGGATCGGACAGAGGGAACAGTACCAAGTGAATATCGACCGGGTCATGGATGCGGCCAAAGAGAAAGGTGTGTTGCTGGAGATCAATGCGTTCCCGGATCGCATGGACCTGAACGACGCCAATTGCCGGAAGGCCAGGGAGAAGGGGCTGAACCTGGTCATTAGCACCGATTCGCACAGCATCAAGCACCTCGACTACATGATCTTCGGTGTAGCCATGGCCAGGAGGGGATGGCTTGGTCCGGAGAGCATCGTCAATACCCAGCCGCTCGACGAATTGGCAAAGACCCTGGGAATATGATGTTGGGGAGCACGAAGACCATCCAGACCGCGTTCTCTCAGCTAACCTTTATGTCAGGAGAGTAGGTATTACGTCGTGCGATGACGGCCAAGGAAGTTGCCAAAGCCATACGTTCGATGGATATCAGAGGCGCGGCGGAGATCGCCAGAAGGTCAGCCAGCGCGCTAAAGGAAGAAGCATTGGCCTATTCTGGGAATGATCTCGAGGAGTTCAGGGGGCGGATGGAAATGTCCAAGGGCGTTCTGCTCGATTCGCGGCCCACCGCGGTCTCGCTCTGGAACGGGGTCCAATCTGTCTTCAAGAAGACCTCGGAGATAAGTGATCTGGAGGAGTATCGTTCCGCCCTGGTGCGAAATGCCGACGAGTTCGTGGTCCGCTCTAACGAAGCATTGAGGATAATCGGCCATCTCGGCGGGAACCGCATACAGGACGGGGACCGGGTCCTGACGCACTGCAACAGCAAGGCCGCCCTGAGCGCAATAATAATGGCCTGGCAGGAAGGGAAGAAGATCGAAGCCGTGGTCACCGAATCGCGTCCCTGGAGGCAGGGTGTGCTCTCTGCCAATGACCTGGCAAAAGCCGGCGTCCCGACCACTATGATCGTGGACTCGGCCGTTAGGTATGCGATGAAGAACATCGACGTCGTTTTCGTCGGCGCGGACACCATATGCTCCAACGGTGCGCTGATCAACAAGATAGGCACATCACAAGTTGCGCTGGCGGCTCACGAGGCAAGGGTGCCGTTCATGGTGTGTGCAGAGACCTTCAAGTTCTCGCCCCGAACGATATACGGCGAGATGGTCAAGATCGAGGAACGGGACGCGACCGAGATTGTCAAGCCCGGTGAGATCCCCGCTTCGGTCAAGATATTCAATCCGGTGTTCGATGCCACCCCGCCGGAGTACATCGATTCGATCGTCACTGAGGTCGGCGTCATTCCGCCCTTTGCCGCCTACGAGATCATCGTCAGGGAACTGGGGCAGGAATTCGTATTCAACGAACATTGATCATATCAAGTATGTGAGAGTGAAAGAAATGGAATATTCCGAGAAATATCTGCATCTGGGCGAGAAGCTTGACCCGGAATCGCACGTGTTCTGCACTTACAAGGTAAAGACCGACCTGTCGATGAAAGAGGCTGCGGCGGCCATCGCCACCGAGCAGTCGACCGGTACCTGGACGGCCATTAGCACATTGAAGGAGGAGAACTTCGTTCGCCGAAGTGGCAAGGTGGTCGACATCCAGGGCAACGTATGCGTCATAGCGTTCCCGGTCGAGGACTTCAGCATTGACATCGGCGGGGTGCCCCAGATCCTTAGCGTGGTGGCCGGGAACCTGTTCGGCCTGGATGTACTGTCCGGTGTGCGCCTCGAGGATGTCGTCTATCCGGACGAGATCCTCAGCCAGTTCAAGGGCCCGAAGTTCGGCATTGAAGGAATACGAAAAATATTGAAACGCCCGGAAAAGCCGTTGGTCGGCACCATTGTGAAGCCGAAGATCGGTCTCTCGCCCCAGGAGACCTCCGACTACGTCTACGAGGCGGGTATGGGCGGGCTCACCAATGGCAAGGACGATGAAACGTTGGTAAACCAAAAGTTCTGCCCCCTGGAAGACCGGGTCGTGGCGATCGCAGAGGCCCTGGACCGGGTCAAGAAAGACTCCGGGCACATCATGATCCATGCCATCAACGTCTCCACCCGGGGAGACAAGATCCTGGAAGTGGCTGAGCGCGCACAAGATCTGGGCGCATCCCAGCTGATGGTGGATGTCATTACCTGCGGGTTCGCGGCCGTCCAGGTTCTGGCCGAGGACCGCTCGATCAAGCTGCCTATCCACGTTCACCGCACCATGCACGCGGCCATCACCAGGAACAAGGATCATGGCATCTCCATGAAGGTGTTCGCCGAGCTGGTACGCATGTGCGGGGGTGACGCTCTGCATATCGGAACCTACGGCGTGGGCAAGATGACCGGAGACCCGAAGGCGGACCTCGAGTACCAGCATGTGTGCGTCGGCCCGGACATGCCCTACAAGAGGGTCATGCCAGTGGCTTCGGGTGGCGTCCAGCCGGCCATGGTGCCGAAGATCATCGCCATCGCTGGCAATGACGTGCAGATACAGGCCGGCGGAGGCGTGTCCGGTCATCCTAGGGGTGTCAGGGGCGGGGCCAAGGCCATGGCCCAGGCGGTGGAGGCAGGTTATCTTGGACTCACAGCCGAGCAGTACGCCAAGGACCACCTGGAGCTGCGTGAGGCACTCGAGAAGTGGGGATCGGCATGAAATTAAAGGCGAAGTTCGTGAACGTGGATACCGGGGAGATAACCGCCCTGCTCCACCTAGACGATGCACTGGATATGGCATTGCGCGAGCAGGACAGGGTTCGAATCGTGCATGAAGGAAAAGCGGTCATTGCCATCGTCAACACATCGGACACCGTCATCGACCGCGGAGAAGTTGGGCTGCTTGGGCGAGCCTTCAAGACCATCGGACCGGAACCGGGGGAGGTCATTGACGTGATACCGGCAACTCGCCCGGAATCGGTGGACTATATCCGGAAGAAGATGGATGGACAGGAGTTGAGCACCGAGGAGATCAACATCATCGTGGAGGACATAGCCACGAAGACACTTTCGAACATAGAGCTGTCCGCCTATGTGACCTCGCTGCACATCAATGGAATGAACATCCGGGAGACCGCCGACCTGACCAAGGCCATGGTCAACACTGGAGAGACGATCACGTTCGACCGGGGTCCGATCTTCGACTTCCATTCGATCGGCGGTTGCCCCGGTAACAAGGTGACGCTGTTGATAGTTCCGATCGTGGCAGCCGGTGGTTTCCTCATCCCCAAGACATCCTCGAGGGCGATCAGCTCGGCGGCAGGCACGTCGGACATCGTAGAGGTATTCGCCCACGTCGATTTCGATGCTGCCAGCCTTAAAAGGATAACTCAGGATGTGGGAGGGGTCATGGCCTGGGGAGGTTCGCTGAACTTGGCGCCGGCCGACGATGTGATCATCAAGGCGGAGTATCCTCTCGGCATCGACCCGCACCCGCAACTGCTGGCGTCGGTCATGTCGAAGAAGAAGGCAGCGGGTGCCGACTACCTGCTCATCGACATCCCGATGGGGGATGGGACGAAGGTGAAAACGATGGATGAGGCAAAAGTCTATGCTCGCGACTTCATCGATCTGGGGGAAAAGTTGGGCATGAAGGTGGAATGCGCCATAACCTACGGCGGCCAGCCTGTCGGACGGGCCATCGGTCCGGCTCTAGAGGCACGCGAGGCGATATCCGTCTTGGAAGGTGCCAAGTTCCCATCCAGCGTGATCGAGAAGACGGTCTCACTGGCAGGCATGATCTTCGACATGGGCGGTGTCTATCACGGTGAAGAAAGGGCCATGGAGATCCTGTCCTCCGGAAAGGCGCTGAAGAAGTTCCAAGAGATCGTAGGGGCCCAGGGAGGCGACCCGGACATCAAATCGACCGACATCAAGGTCGGGGAGCACAGCGTTGACGTGCTGTCGAAGAAATCAGGATATGTTTCGCGCATCAAGAACAAGGAGCTGGTCCGGGTTGCCCGGGCGGCGGGCTCTCCGCGCGACAAGGGCGCCGGTGTCGTCCTAAACAAGAAATCCGGAAGCAAGGTCGATGCGGGCGAGACGCTTTTAACGATCTATGCCGACAACGAACAGAAGATGCAGGACGCGCTGGCGGTGTCGGTGAAGCTAGATCCAGTGATCATCCAGGGCATGGTACTGGAAAGGATCCCGTCCTTCACCAGGACGATTCGCTGAAGCCCCAAACATTTCCCCACCACCGGGCGGTGGGACCGCCCTCAATCTTTCTGGTAGACATCCAGAGCCTCTGCCAGGCTGATCTTGCCTCGGGCCACTTGCGAAGCGAGTTCGGTAGATATCGTCACCCTTCCCCGGGATTCAATACGGCTCAGCCTCTTGATGTCGCGGACCTCCCCCGGAGTGGGGCACACTTCGGGCTGGACATCTACCTTCTCCCCTGATGTGAAGGCGATCGTGATGGCGGCATCTATGTCTGGTGTGACGGTCCGCTTGGTGGTCTTCGACTCGTCCACTATCTCAACCTCGTCGGCCAAGGACCAGACAGCATGAATGATGCGGTTGCGGTTGGTCGGATCGCCATGTCCGATACGGATCATCATCGAATCGAAGTTTAGGTTCCTGGTCATCTGGGTGAGCGTTTCCGCCACGTCCTCGGGACAATAGACCAGTGCGGTGTCGATCAATTTCCCATCTCCGATCACCGCGATGCCGGGCCTTCTCCCCGGGTCGATACCGGCAACGATCTTGGAGAACCGCTTTCCTCGAAGAACCGACCTTGCCGCCTTGAATGCGATGTCTGGGTCACCGTCAGAGACGATGGTGTCGAAACGGACCCGGTCACGCTCCTCCTTGGTGGTAATGATGGCGCCCACGTTCTCCGGTATCGGATCGTCGAAACCGAGCGAGACGAAAGGTTCTTCTCTCTCCTTCAGTAGACGTACCATCAGGTGAAAGAAACGGAAATCCTCCGTGACCAGTCCGATGATCTTCATCCGTTCTCGCTACGGTCACCGCTTTGATTTAACTCTTGTCTTGGGCCTTTCGGGAATCGGCCCCATCGATCCCCGAGGTCAGCATCCGGGTCAGCGCCATGAATCCAACTGCGGACAGGACCCCAAAGATCCCGATTGCCATCCAGAACAGCGTTTGGTCCTGTATCAGGTCCACCATCACCCCTCCAACGAACGGTGCTGAGGACCAGCCGAAGCTGGCGAAAAGGCCGAAAGCGCCCATATATCGGCCCCGCGTCGCTTCCGGCGACATGCTCGCCACAAGATTCATGGAGGCGGGTGAGACGATCATCTCGCCCACAGTCACAACACACATGGCGATGGTAAGTAGCCAGAAGTCGCGGGTCAGTCCGATGGCCATGAATCCGACGGTGTAAACGATGGCCCCGGCCGCCATCACGTGGGAGGTCTTGAAATTCCCGATGTAATGAGAAATGGGGAATTGCGCCAAGACGACCAACACCGCGGTTATGCCGAAAATGATCCCGATGCTGAGCTCGTTCAGACCAGCCGAGTCCTTGGCATAGACCGGGAAGGTCGAGGTCATCTGCCCGGCCATGATGAACACCAGCAAGCACATGGCACAAAAGAAGATGAACGAACCGTTTCGGAATATGGCGGAAGATCCTTTCAGTCCGCTGACGCTTTCCGTACCTGGTGTTGGCCTGGATTCCTGAATCCAGATCTGGATTATCAGGCCGGCGACGAAACACAGGAATGCACTGCAGTAGAATATCAGCGAGTACGATATGCTTGCCAGTACTCCGCCCACCATCGGGCCGATTATCCAGCCGAGGTTCATCCCCACACGCAACAGTCCGTAGACCGCCAAGCGCCTGCCCGGTTCCACAATGTCAGCCACCATGGCGTTGTTGGCCGGCTCGAACGTCGATCCGAGGAAGAAGTTGACCGCCACCATTATCGTGAGCAAGGTCAGGTCCACCGCGCCTGCGATGTAAGCGCCTATCACCACGAACACCAAGCCCCTGGCGATGATGGAGACCGCCATTATCCGTTTCCGTCCGTAAGCGTCCGCGATCTCCCCTCCGACCAAATTGCCGATCGCGCCAGCTCCGGCCGCGACCAACAATATCAGACCGACGACCGACATGGAGATGTGGAGTTGGTCGTGTAGGTAGATGGCCAGGAAGGGGTACATGAAGGAAAATCCAGCCCCGTCGATGGTACGCGCAGTGAACAGGGTCCACACCCTGCGGTCGAACCCACCGAACTCCTTCCTAAACCCCATGACTTCCGCCCTCCCGTGGTCGATCTATATTCTCATTTTCTTGCCGATCATCAGGTAAGAGATGCTAGCAATCTGTCCCGAACATTTCGCAATTCGCGCGCAATGCTCAATATAGTTCGTACGGGACGAATCCATGCTGATCCCGCCGGCGAGAGGACCGAACGAGGAACCGATCGACATGAACCGCCATGATGCCCATGTCCATATCGATGGATATGTTCGGCACGCGCATTTTCTTAGGACGCCTTGGAGCAGTTCAGGTTGTCACTCATCCGCCTGCCGAGCAACAGATATCCTAGCATTGCCACGATCCCGAACATCCCGATCGATATCCAGAGTACGACCGACGAGCCGATCAGGAGGTCCATGAGGACCCCGCCCACGAACGGCCCAGCGGCGAAGCCGTAAGAGGAGAACAAACCGTAGAAGCCCATGTAACGGCCACGCTCATTCTCCGGGGACATGTTGGCCACCAGGTTCATCGACGACGGCGATACGGTCATCTCGCCCATGGTCACGATGAAGATGCACAGCGACAGGAACAGGAAGTCCGGGGCGAAGCCGACCAGCCCATACCCGATCGCATAGAAGAGCGAGCCGGCGGCGATCACGGTGCACATGCGGTAGTGGCTGATGAGCCTGGCTATGGGGAATTGCAGGAACACCACCAGCAGCCCATTGATCGCATAAAGGTAACCGACCTCGGCTGTGCTGATATGCACTTGGTTCTCCGAGTAGACGGCAAAGGTTGAGGACATTTGCCCGAACATGATGAACAAGAACAGGGAGATGACGCAGAATGCGGCGAACTGTCTGTTCTGGGTGATCTTCACCATATCCCTGATCTTGAAACGTTCGTGGGACTCGCCCGGAACTCGGGACTCGCTCAGCATGACCATTAGGAATGACGCCACCACGCCTGTGGCGATCCCACCCAGCAGGAACAGGAAAGAGAACGAGAACAGCGCCAGCAGGCCGCCTATCATCGGACCCAGGGCCCATCCCAGGTTCGCCCCGATGCGAAGCAGCCCGTAAGCGTCCAATCGACGGTTAGCCGGTACTATGTCTGCCACCATGGCGTTGCTGGCCGGTTCGAACATCGACCCCATGAATGAGCTGATGGTGATCATCACCGCGATGATCAGGTAACCAGAGACGAATGCGATCACAGCTGCTATCAGGATCATCATCACGGCACGGCCGCCCAGCGCCAGGCCCATGATGCGCTTCCGGCCAAACTTGTCCGCGATCTCGCCTCCGACGATATTACCGGTCGCGCCGATTGCGGACGAGACCAGCAGGACCAGCCCGACCTCGGTCATGGACACACCGAGCTGGCCGTTCAGATAGAGTGCCAGGAAAGGCAGGGCCATGGAGAAACCGGTAGCCTGGATGATCCTGCCATAGAACAAGATCCAAACCCTTCGGTCAAAGCCATCGAATGACCGACCTAACCGAGGGGAGCGCGTAATTCTCAGCACCGCTAACGGTGTCGAGGAAAACCAAGGGACGTTTAATGCTTTCCAGTGTCAATTGCTAGCACTGGACCATCACTTGTGACGTGAGAAGAACCCCTTTTTCTGGGTATCAAGCTCGGAGAACTTCTTCAGAAGCTCCTTCTGCTCGTTGCTCAGCTTCCTTGGCACCTTTAGATGAACACGCACGAACTGGTCCCCCTTGCCGCGTGAATCGATCCGGTCCAGACCGGCACCCTTTAGCTTGAAATCAGTACCCGGTTGCGTACCTGCCGGTATGCTCAGCTTGGCTGTCCCGAAAAGTGTGGGTACCTCGATCTCTGCGCCCATCGCCGCATCAGGGAAAGAGATCTCGTGCTCGATCAATAGGTCCGCGCCTTCTCGCTTGAATATCTCATGCTCAGCCACATGGATGACGATGAATAGATCACCGGGATGTCCACCGTTAGGCGAACGCTCGCCGGCACCGGAAACACGGAGCTTCATGCCCGTGTCGACCCCCTTCGGTATCTCGAACTCGATCTTCTGCGGTTTGCGGATGTAGCCCTCGCCGTCGCACTTGGGGCAGGGGTGTTCGATCAGATTGCCTTTGCCGCCGCACTTGGGGCAGTTGCCGACCGTTACGAACTGGCTCTGTCCCTGGCGCACGACCCGCTGGACCTGGCCTTTGCCACCGCAGGTCTGACACGTGTGGTTCTTGCCGTCCTTGGAACCTGTCCCGTTACACTGGTCGCACTTCATGGACGTGGGCACGGTGATCTCGCGCTTCACTCCGCGGGCTGCGTCCTCCAGGTCGATCTCGATGTCCATCCGGAGGTTTTGGCCTTGGCGCGGTCCCCGCTGCTGGCCGCCGCCGAAGAATGCCTCGAAAATATTGCCGAACGGCGATCCGGACATATCGCCGAAGATGTCGTTCATCTCCTGGCCATGGGAGAAGTCCTGCCAGGAGAAGTTGCCTTCCTGGGAGAATTGGCCGGAGACACCCGCATGCCCGTACCTGTCATACAGTTTCCGCTTCTCCTGGTCCGCCAGGACCTCGTACGCCTCGGATATCTCCTTGAAGCGTTCCTCGGCGTGCACCGGGTCCTCTTTGGTGACGTCCGGATGATACTGTCTAGCCAGCTTTCGGTAGGATGACTTGATATTATCGGCGCTGGCGTCCTTGGCGACGCCCAGCGTCTCATAGTAATCTTTCTTATCGGCCATGCGGTCTCATCTTGCCTAGGGTTTCTTCTCGTCCTCATCGACTATCTTGTATTCAGCGTCTATGGTCCCGTCCTCATTTTGCTTGGACTGTCCGGACTGCTGCCCCGGCTGCGGGCCCTGTTGACCGGGCTGTTGCTCCCGCTGCACGTTCTGGTAGACGCGGGCGGATATGGCGTAGAAGATCTTTGACAGTGCTTCCATCTTCGCCTTTATGTTGGCGGTTTCGCCCTTTGGGATCTCCGACTTCAAGTCTGCGATGGCGTTCTCCACGTTGACCCTTTCTTCGTTGGTCGCGGTCGCGCCCAGCTCCTGGAGTGCGTGCTCGGTGGTGTAGATTAGGTTGTCTGCCTGGTTGACCGTGTCGACCCGTTCCCGGTTCTTCTTGTCGTCGGCGGCGAACGCTTCAGCGTCATGCACCATCTTCTCGATCTCGTCCTTGGACAGCTTGGTCGAAGCGGTGATCGTGATGGCCGTCTTCTTCTGAGTGCCCAGATCCTTGGCGCTGACGTTGATGATGCCGTTGGCGTCTATGTCGAACGTGACCTCGATCTGGGGCACGCCCCTTGGGGCCGGCGGTATACCGGACAGCATGAAACGGCCCAACGATGTGTTGTTTGCCGCCATCTCCCTTTCTCCTTGCAGCACGTGGATCTCCACGCTGTTCTGCCCGTCCGCCGCGGTGGAGAACACCTGGGACTTGCGGGTCGGGATGGTGGTGTTCCGCTCGATCAGCTTGGTCGAAACGCTACCCAGCGTCTCGATACCTAACGACAGCGGCGTCACGTCCAGTAGCAGGACGTCCTTGACCTCTCCGGAAAGGACGGCGGCCTGGATGGCAGCACCCATGGCGACACACTCCATCGGGTCAACTCCTCTCTGGATCTTCTTGCCCACCACCTTCTCGATGAACCGCTGCACCAGAGGCATGCGGGTCGGACCCCCGACCAGTATAACGTTGTCGATCAGATCCTGGGTCAGGTTCGCGTCCTTCAGGGCGTTCTGGACCGGGACCTTGCAGCGTTCGACCACCGGGTTGATCAACTCTTCCAGCGTGGCCCGGGTTATGGTCTGGGAAAGGTGCTTCG
>JBEKDM010000078.1:0-11423 GCA_050014375.1 Methanomassiliicoccales archaeon
GGACACATTCATTCCGGTCGATATATACATCCCTGGTTGCCCGCCGCGACCTGAAGCATTGATCGACGGGATGCTAAAGTTGAACAGAAAGATAACTGCCGATCAGAAAGGATCATTCCTGGACTGAGGTGGGAAATTTGACCGAAATGAGTCCCAGATCAAAGAGCTTCACTGAGGAACAGGTCGCAAAGGCCTTGAATGACAAATACCAGGACAAAATTACTGGTGTCAAGATCAAGCCGCGTCGGATATTCCTCAATGCCGACCGCACCGTCCTGCTGGACCTATGCAGAACGATAAAGGATGATTTTGAATTCGAACACTGTTCGTGTGTTTCCGGCGTGGACATGAAGACAAACTTCCAGGCGGTCTATCACATCTCATCTTATTCCAACCGGATCGTTGTCGAGATAACTGTCGACCTACCGAAGGAGAACCCAGAGGTCGATTCCATCGCCCCGCTCTATGGTGGGGCCAATTGGCACGAGCGTGAAGCTTACGACATGTTCGGGATCGTCTTTAAGGGACACCCGAAAATGGAACGAATTCTGTTGCCACAAGATTATCAGTTCTTCCCGATGCGGAAGGACTTCGAAGTGGGGAGGCGGATCTGATGACAGAAATGTGGATCAACATGGGTCCGCAGCACCCTATGACACACGGTCTGTGGAATCTAAGGATTCGGGTGAACGGAGAGATCATAACGGAAGCCGAGCCAGTGATCGGTTATCTGCATCGTGGTTGGGAGAAGATGATGGAGAACCGTACCTATCATCAGATCGTCCCGTTATCCGACCGTCTCTGCTACGGGTCGTCACTGACCTGGTCCCATCTTTATTGTCGAACCGTTGAGGGGCTGTTGGAGCTCGAGGTCCCCGAACGAGGACAGTGGCTAAGGGTCATCACCATCGAGTTGCAAAGGATTGCATCGCACTTGATGTGGCTGGCGGCCATTGGGACCGACCTCGGTTCATATACCATGTTCCTTTACCCGATGAGGGAAAGGGAAATGTTCATGGACCTGATGACCGACCTGACCGGCTCGAGGATGACCACCAATTATCCCCGCATCGGAGGGGTCAGAACGGACATCCCGCCCAACTGGGAAAGGGACACCCTGCGAGTTTTGAAACTTCTTGAGAAGAGGCTCAGGGAATATGAGGCGCTGTTCGATGAATGCAGTGCCTTCCTGTTGAGGACCCAGGGGGTAGGTAAGTTGACCTCGGCTCAAGCGATGAACCTGGGCATAACCGGTCCGACCTTGAGAGGATGTAACGTCGATGTCGATCTCCGAAGGGACGACCCGTACGAGAAATATGATGAGTTGGACTTCAAGGTATGTACCCACCCTGATTGCGATTCCTATGCCAGATACAGGGTTCGAATAGACGAGATGTATGAATCGTGCAACATCATACGCCAATGCTTCCAGAAGATCAAGGAGGGCCCCGTTCGGGTCAAGTCTCCAAAGGCTGTACCCGCTGGGCGGTCTTTTGCTCATGTAGAAGATCCTCGTGGTGAGGGGTTGATGTATCTGATCAGCGACGGCACGGACAAACCATACAGATTGAAGGTGCGCTCCCCGATATTCGTGACCGTTTCTGGAATGCCGGCGGCATTGGTCGGAGAAAAGATGGCAGATGTCCCAGCGATCATGGGAATGGCTGATATGTGCCTCGGTGAGACCGATAGGTGATCCACATGGCAGATGTTACACTATTCAGTCTCTTGCACGGGCTTGCATTGTGGATAGGCGAGGTCGCGAAATGGCTAATTAACCTCACCGGAATAAAGGAAATACAGTTCATCGGTGATTGGGCTGTTACTGGCGGCCCCGTTAATTTCCTGGCCATCCTGCTCACCTGCGCGATCTTCATGGTCGCGGCCCTATTTGTCGGTCTGACGTTCATCTGGGGGGAAAGAAAGGTCCTCGGAAGGATCATGGACCGACGCGGCACACAGGTCGGTATGTTGGGTCTCTTCCAGAATTTCGCCGATGGGATCAAGACCCTGTTGAAGGAGTTCATCCTGCCCAGGGATTCTGACAAGAAGTTGTTCCTGTGGTCGGTCACAGGTCTGATCGCATCGTCGGTACTCCTTCTCGGCCTCGTGCCGTGGAGCACGCGGTTCTTCGTTGCGAACCCGGAACTTACACTGCTTATCGGTCTGGCGGTCTTCTCCCTGGCCCCGTTCTTCATCCTGATATGTGGATGGGCGGCAAACAACAAGTACACCGTCATTGGCGGAATGAGGGCGGCGGCGCAGCTCATCGCGTATGAGATCCCGGTCCTCCTGGTCGTTGTTTCGATAGTGATCATGACCGGAAGCCTGAACTTCAACGAGATCGTCGCATTCCAGCAGAACCATACATGGCTGCTGATCCCGCTCTTCATCGGTTTCGTTACCTTCTTCACATGCGGCATCGCGGAGACCGAGAGGGTCCCGTTCGACCTGCCCGAGGCAGAAGCGGAACTCGTAGAGGGCTGGCAGACAGAGTATGGTGGCATTCAATGGGGCCTGGTGATGATGTCCGATTATCTGAGGGCATATGTGGTCAGCGCCCTGATCACCGTGCTCTTCCTTGGAGGATGGGACGGGCCGTTCCTGATACCAGAGGTATGGTTCCTGATCAAGGTGTTCCTGGTCTTCTTCGTAATGATCTGGGTAAGATCGGCGACGGTTCGTATCAGGACCGACCAGCTGCTCAAGATCGGATGGAGGAGGTTGCTCCCGTTGTCGGTAATTAACTTGGGTGTCGCGGTCGTCCTAAAGGCCATGGGGTGGTTCTAAAATGAACGCTAGTAGCAACAATCCAAAGGACAAGAAGCTGAGGGCGACCGGCTATATGATGAAGCCACTATGGGTCACGTTAAGGACGATGGTAAAGGTGTCCCTTCCCGGTCACAGGCCACGGACGGTCATGTATCCTTGGGAGAAGAACGTCCTGCCCGATTGCTTCCGCGGTCGTCCAGGGATCATACTGGACAAGTGCATCGCCTGCACCAAGTGTGTCAAGGAATGCCCGAACCAATGCATCAAGATGGTCCAGATCGAACATGAGACGCTGGGTAAGGTAAAGCGCCCCGAGATCAACGTCGGTCGTTGCATGATGTGCGGCAACTGCGCTGAGGTGTGCCCCACCAACGCGATGATCGTAACTCCGGAATTCGAGCTGGCCTCGTACACACGGGACGAGCTGATCTATGACCCGATCAAACTTCAGCATGCCTGGAAGGCGGGCTATGAGATCAACTATGAGGAGGTCCTTCCGTCCCAGATGGGGGTGGCCCCTTTCAAGAAGGGCTCAATGGAGCTCAAGGACACGGTCTTGATGGAGGCCAAGAAATGCATCTCCTGCAGCCGTTGCGAGAAGATCTGTCCCACCGGAGCGGTGAAGATGACCGAGACCGGCGAGATAAATGAGAAGACCAAGAAACCGATCAAGAGGCCGGTCTTCGACGATCTGAAATGTGTGTCCTGTGAACAGTGCGTCGATGTCTGTCCCAAGGACGCTCTCGCCATGAAGGAGGCGAAGTAAATGGATCTGTCAGAACTTGCATTTCTGGTCATCGCTGGATTGACCGTCGGAGCGGCGATTTTGGTCCTTTTGACCAAGGAGATCATCCGCGCTGTGTTCTATCTCGCATTCTGTTTCGTTGGAGTGGCGATAACCTTCATTTTCCTGAACGCAGAGTTCCTGGGACTTATCCAGGTGCTCGTATATGTGGGAGCGATCAACGTGCTGATCCTGTTCGGGGTCATGCTTACCAAGAGAAGGCTGACAGGAGGTGGTGAATGTGAGTAAGAAGCGATCCGATCTGAGCAGTGCGATAGGTAAGTCTGTCCTCGCGGCGGTGCTGCTCGTGTTCATCGGTGTGTCCATACTAACGGTCACATGGCCAAGTGGACCGGTGGCACAGTTCACCACTGCTCAATTCGGAATACTGCTCTTCGGTCAATACGGCTTCGTGGTCGTGGTGCTGGGGCTTCTGCTCTTCGCCGCCATGATCGCAGGCGTGTTCATCGCGCAGGAGGAAGAACAATGATCCCCCTGGAATACTTCCTGATACTGTCCTCGATCCTGTTCGTCATTGGGATCGTAGGTGTGCTTACTAAGAAGAACGCCATCATCGTGCTCATGTCGATCGAGCTGATGCTCAATGCGGCGAACATCAACTTCGTGGCCTTCGCCGCATATAATAACGACGCTTCCGGGTACATGTTCGCACTGTTCTCGATCGGCATCGCAGCGGCCGAGGTCGCCGTTGGATTGGCAATACTGCTGAACCTGAACCGGCTGAAGGACACGGTCCATGTTGAGGACCTCAACTCCATGAGGTGGTAAGATGCAGATATACGAACTCGCCTGGATCGTCCCGTTATTGCCGCTCGTCGCCTTCCTGATCGTCGGGTTCCTCGGGGGCAAGATGAAGGACAAGGGCGGAATGGTCGCCCTGGTCGGAGTCGGCAGCGCCATGGTTCTGTCCTTGCTGATCGCCTATCAGGCGCTCACCGCCGGCTTCGATGGCGGTCGTTACTTCGAGCAGAGCATGTCCTGGGTCTCGGTCGGGGGCTATAACCTCGACCTCGGAATCTACATCGACACCGTGACCGCTCTGTTGCTCATAGTGGTCTCGTTCGTCTCCGCTCTGGTGGTCATCTACTCGATCGGGTACATGCATGACCAGGGCGAAAGGAGACGCCGCTACTACACCGAGATATGCCTGTTCGTGGGCGTCATGCTCGGACTGGTATTGGCGAACAACTTCCTAGAGCTGTTCATCTTCTGGGAGCTTGTGGGTCTGTGTTCCTACCTGCTCATCGGTTTCTGGTTCGAGAGGCCGTCTGCAGCCTCCGCCGCCAAGAAGGCGTTCCTGGTCACCAGGGTCGGGGACGTCATGTTCATGGTCGGCATGATCGTGTTGCTGACGACCTTCAAGACCCTCGACTTCCACACGCTGTTCGACCCGAACGTCATTGCCAGCGTGGACCAGGGAATGCTTGGTCTGGGCCTGTTCTTCATGTTCGGTGGCTCGATCGGCAAGTCCGCACAGTTCCCGCTGCACGACTGGTTACCAGATGCCATGGAAGGTCCGACCACAGTGTCCGCACTTATCCACGCAGCGACCATGGTCAAGGCCGGTGTCTACCTGGTTGCCAGGATGTTCCCGCTGCTGATCTTCGTGCCCAATGTCGGCATGTTCATCGCCATCATCGGAGGTGTCACGGCGTTGATGGCCGCCACGATGGCGCTCAACTCGCCGCTAATCAAGCGCGTGCTCGCCTACTCGACCATCAGCCAGCTCGGCTACATGTTCCTGTCGCTCGGTACTGGCGCCTACCTCTTCGGTATCGGAATGCAGACCCCGGACCTGGCCGCTGCCGAAGCGCTTAAGGTCGCCGGCAGCGTCGCGTTCGCCGCCGGACTGTTCCATCTGATGAACCACGCCTTCTTCAAGGCACTGCTCTTCCTTTCAGCAGGCGCTGTCATCCACTTCGTACACACCGAGGAGCTGAAGCTGATGGGAGGGCTGAGAAAGCACATGAAGGTCACGTCGACCGTCATGCTGATCGGTTCGCTATCCATCGCCGGAATCCCGATATTGAGCGGGTTCTGGTCCAAGGATGAGATCTTGGCGAGCGTGTTCAACGCCTCGGGCAGTACGACCCAATGGGTGTTCTTGTTGCTCTGGCTCATGGGCGTGATTACTGCCTTCCTGACCGCGTTCTACATGTTCCGCATGTGGTTCATGGCGTTCGGCGGTGAGGAGGGCGAGGCGACCAAGCACGCCACCCACACCAAGGGCGAGCATGTCGGTGCACACACCGACGAGCACGGCCACGAGGCCGACGTCCACGAGCACCACGAGGCCCCCTGGGTCATGCTCGGCCCGCTGGTCGTACTGGCCATTCTGGCGATAGGCTCCGGCCTGGTCGTCTTCATCGGACAGGGGTTCAGCGGAACGATCTACTTCGATACTGCTGAAGCATTCAGCCTGGACAAGATCGTGGGTGATTGGTTGACCTACCTGTCGGTCCTCGTTGCCATTGCCGGTATCACCCTGGCATGGCTCACCTACAGCAAGAATAAGGTCGACGCCGACGTGATCGCTAGCCAGCCCGCCGTGAGGCCGCTGTACAATATGCTCCTGAAGAGGTACGGTTTCACCAAGGGATATGATTACATCGGCGAGAAGGTCGTTTACGGGTTCTCGCTCGCCCTCGACTGGTTTGACCGCAGGATAGTTGACGGCATAGTCAACCTGATAAGCCGCGGCCTCGTCGGAGGCGGAAAGCGCCTGAGAAAAATGCAGACCGGACTGGTACAGAGTTATAGCACCGTGGTCATCGGCGGCGTCGTCGCCCTTATCGTGCTGCTGTACGTGCTCGGGTTCGTCTTGAAGGTACTGGGGTGATCTGAAATGCTTGAAAACGTACCCGTAATCACGTTGCTCATACTGATCCCGCTGATCGGTGCGATAATCGCTTTCCTCCTGGGAAAGCATCCGAAGGCATCGAAGATCGTTGCGTTGGTGTTCTCGGCGATACCGCTGGCCATATCGGTCCTGCTGTTGTCCGAGTTCAGCCTGACCGTAGGCACATTCCAGTACGTCGAGAACTTCACCTGGATATCGTCGCTGGGCATATCCTACTCGGTGGGCGTCGACGGCATCAGCATCGCGATGGTGTTCCTGACCACGCTGTTGTCGTTCCTGGCCATCCTGTTCTCCTGGGATGTGGAGGAGCGCACGCACCAGTATATGGCCCTCATGCTAGTGCTGGAGGTCGGCGTCGTGGGAGTGTTCACTTCGATGGACTACTTCCTGTTCTACGTCTTCTGGGAGGTCGTGCTGATCCCGATGTACTTCCTTATAGCCATTTGGGGAGGTCCGAGGCGCGGATATGCTTCGATCAAGTTCTTCATCTATACCCACATCGCGTCATTGGTGATGCTGCTGGGCATACTGGCCCTATACTTCGAGTCCGCGCCGCACTTGGGGCATGCCACGTTCGACATGCAAGCCATCGCGTCGGTGTCCGGGCAGTTCGGCCAGTTATTCCAGATAGTGGTGTTCGGGGCACTATTCTTCGGCTTCATCGTCAAAATGCCGATGGTGCCGTTCCACACTTGGCTCCCGGACGCGCACGTCGAGGCGCCGACCGCTGGGTCGGTACTGCTGGCCGGCCTGCTTCTTAAGATGGGTTCCTACGGTATCATCAGGATCTGCCTGCCCACGCTGCCATATGGTGCGAACCAGTACCAGATCGTGATGGTCATCATCGGCATCGTTTCGATCCTGTACGGCGCATTCATGTGCCTGGCGCAGAAGGATCTTAAGAAGATGATCGCGTACTCGTCCATCAGCCACATGGGCATCGTGATGCTCGGAATCGCCACGCTGGGCGAGCTAGGCATCGCGGCCGCAGTGTTCCAGATGTTCGCGCATGGCCTGATCACCGCGGTCCTCTTCATGATGGCCGGTATCGTTGGGCATCACGTCGGCACCAGGAACATGCCGAGGCTCGGCGGTCTGGCAGCCAAGATGCCTTACACCGCCGTGTTCATTATGGTCGGTTTCTTGGCTTCGCTTGGTCTGCCCGGCATGGTCGGATTCCTGGCTGAGTTCAGCGTGTTCATCGCTACGTTCGACTCGTTCGGGTGGCTCCTGCTCCTGCCCATCATAAGCGTCGCAATAACCGCCGCTTATTACATCTGGGCAATGCAGAAAACGCTGTTCGGCCCGTTGACCAAGGAGGTCGACATGGAGAACATCCATGACCTCACCTGGTTCGAGGCCGCCCCACTGGTGGTCCTGACCGGCATGATCGTGCTGTTCGGCATACTGCCGGCGCTGATATTCGATTACATCACGCCGTCGGTCAAGATATTGACCGCCGTCGTCGTAGGAGGCGCTTAAGATGATCGACATACAAGCAATTCGTCCTGAGGTCATATTGGCGCTGTTCGCCATACTGGTGCCGGCGGTCGGCCTGCTGTCGAAGAGCAGCAGCAAGGTATGTGCGGCATTCTCGTTGGTGGGTGTAGGTCTAGCTTTCGCTGATGCCTTCTTGTTCATCTACAATAACAACGCCGGGATCTATTTCGCCGGTAACCTGCTGAAGCTGGACCAGTTCTCCGCGCTATTCATGATGATCTTCCTGGCGGTGGCGTTCTACGTCATTCTGGCGTCCGCCCGCTTCATCGAGGAGGACAAGCACCATTCGGAGTTCTACTCTCTCATCATGATCGCCACTGTTGGTATGATGGTAGTGGCAAGCTCCACCGACCTGATCACTCTGTTCGTCGGAATTGAGCTGACCAGCATATCCTCGTATGCCCTGGTGGCCTTCAGGAAGACGGATGCCAAGGGGGCAGAGGCGGCGGTCAAGTACTTCATCATCGGAGGATTGTCGTCCGGCCTTACTCTGTTCGGAATATCACTGTTGTACGGAGTAGCCCAAACGACCTCGTTCGCTGGCATTGCCCAGGCAGTGACCATGAACTCGCCGATGCAATCGGTGATCTTCCTGGCCCTGGTATTGGTCGTCGCTGGCTTTGGGTTCAAAGTAGCGATCGTTCCGTTCCATATGTGGGCACCGGACGTCTATGAAGGCGCACCGACCACGGTGACGGCAATGCTGGCTGCGGGCAGCAAGAAGATGGGTTTCGTCGCCCTGTTCAAGGTACTCCTGATCGGGCTGTTCGCGATTAAGTCCAACTGGGATGTGATGATCGGCGTGGTCGCGATCGCTACGATGACCGTCGGCAATCTGGCTGCCATCAGCCAGACCAATATCAAGAGGATGCTGGCATATTCGTCCATCGCCCAAGCCGGTTACATCCTGATAGCGATCCCGGTAGGTACGGAATACGCGTTGTCCGCGGGCATCATGCAAATAATGACGCATGCGTTCATGAAGGGCGGTGCGTTCCTTATAGTGGCCACACTGGCGACCGTCGCAGTTGGCGAGTCCATAAACAACTACAAGGGATTGGCCAAACGGGCTCCTTTCATGGCCTTTGGGATGACCGTGCTATTGTTCTCACTGGCGGGAATACCGCCGCTGGCCGGTTTCTTCTCGAAGTTCGTATTGTTCTCTTCCCCGATCCAACAATCGTCGGTCCCGGGAAGCGAATGGATGCTGTGGCTGGCAGTTGCTGCCATCATCAACTCGGCCATCTCCCTGTACTATTATGTACGCATAGTGAAGTACATGTATGTGGACGAGCCGGAAGAAGGCATGCCGACGGAGAAACTGAAACTTCCGGCGTCGATGGTCGCGGCGGTCGCGATCTGCGTGTTCATGGTGATCCTGATCGGCGTTTGGCCGGAGCCGTTCTTCGCCGCCGCTCAGCAAGCTGCCGCGGCGTTCTTCGCATAGGGACGCAAACCCCAACAAACCCCATTTTTCTTTTTATCTCATATCGCTCAGCTAGCAGCTTCTAAGGTATCGAGCCGAATGGTAATTTTGCCTTTTTGCTCAGCACAAAATAGGTGTTTTTTCCAATGCCAGTAATCTTAAGTATTGATTGGTCATTATCGAGACCCGATGGTTTCTACCTGGGATGCTCCCGTCCAGAACGAGCTAAGGATGGTCGAGGAGCAACTCCGCGAAAGTGTTCGTTCTGAACAACCATTGCTCACGGAGATCAGTAATTACATCATCACCTCAGGCGGCAAAAGAATGCGCCCGGCGGTCGCGATACTAATTTTCAAGGCGACGGGAGGTCAAGACCCTGAGAAGGTCATCAAGGTCGCTTCCGCGTTCGAGCTGATCCACAGCGCCACCCTGATACATGACGACATCAACGATCACGGGGAGATGCGGCGAGGGAGGCAGGCGGCTTACAAGAAATACGGCACCCAGAAGGCACTCATCGCGGGCGATTTCCTATTTGTGAAGAGCTTCGCCCTGGGCGGCGCGTTCGACGAGAAGGTCATTGGCGTTGTCGCCGACGCATGCACGGGGATCGCCGAATCGGAGATACTCCAGAGCGACTATGAGCATGACCAGGATACCAACGTCGACGTTTACATCAACATCATAGAAGGGAAGACGGCACGCCCATTCGAGGCCGGCGCCCGGGTCGGAAGCTACCTGGCGGACGCATCTCCCGCGGTCATGGAAGCCATGGGCAGCTATGGCATGAACATCGGGATCGCCTTTCAGATCGTCGATGACATCCTGGACATCACGGGTGAGGAACAGACCCTGGGGAAGCCCCACGGGATCGACATCATCGACGGCAAGCCGACGCTTCCGCTTATAATCGCCATGCAGGACAAGACCCATGGCAATCGCATCAAGGAGATATTCAAGAAGGACAAGAAAAGCCCGGTCGAGGTCGCCGAGGCGATTGGCCTGATCAAGAAGACCAATGCCTTGGATGCCTCATCGGACTTGGCCGAGGAGTATGCGAACAAAGCTCTCCTCGATCTCGAGGTCCTTAGACCTTCGGAATACAAAGAGGCCCTGAAAGCGCTCACCAAGGCCATCCTGGAAAGGAAGTCCTGAGCGTCTGATAAGGTTCTCGATAGAATTTGATCCAGGTGGCGTTCGAATGGCCAAAGTTGTCAAGGTCGATGTGGTGGTCGTCGGGGCCGGTCCAGCCGGAAGTACCTCTGCTGAGCATGCAGCATTGAAAGGTGTAAGCGTTCTGATATTGGAAAAGAGACCTCAGGTCGGCATACCTGTGAGATGCGGTGAATTCATGCCGTCGGTCGATGAGATGAAAGGGATATTCCCCAAGGCGAACGACCTGGATTCCTTATTTGACATTCCCGGAGATCTCCGTTCACTTTCAACCGAAATGATCCGGATATATTCTCCAAAACTAAGGCATTGGGAGGTCCCGTTTGCCGGATATACGACGGATAGGGACCGCTTCGACCAGTATCTCGCCTCCAAGGCGGTGAAAGCTGGGGCCGAATTGAGAACCGGTCTGGAGTGTACCAAAGTAAAACGGAACACTGTCTCCACTCCGGAGATGGACATCGAGGCGAAGGTCATCATCGGGGCAGACGGTCCGCTTTCTCTGGTGGGGAAGAGCCTAGGTTACGGGCGTTCCACTTATCTCTGCCCCGGGGTATCGGTTCGGGTGAAGGGTGAATTCGAGCCGATTCCAGAGATGTACTTCGGCACCGTCGCACCAGGGGGTTATGCATGGATACTGCCCAAGAAGGAAGGTGCGAACGTAGGGCTCGGTGTCGCTAAAAGATTCTCTCAGATGCCCGTGGGCGAATACTTCGACCAATTCCTGGAGTTTAAGGGCATCCAGACGACGGAGAAGCCGATGGGAAAGTTGATACCCATGTCTGGACCGATCAAGCGAACGGTCATCGGGGATTCTCTCCTTGTGGGAGACGCGGCCGGTCAGGTCATGGCAGTGAATGGCGGTGGGATCCCAATATCGATGATAT
>JBEKDM010000079.1:0-11323 GCA_050014375.1 Methanomassiliicoccales archaeon
GGCCAACAAGTTCATCAACGAGAGGGCGAAGCGGGCCGGCTTCATCGTCATCCGTGGGTTTGGTGATTGAAATGGACGTCGTGCTGGTGGGATTCGGTACAGTGGGGCAGGGGGTGGCTGAAGCGATCACCAAGAAGAACGAGCTGCTGCAGAACACCCTGGGAGATAAGGTCCGCATCGTTGGGGCGTTCGATTCCAGTTCATACATGCTCAACAAATCCGGACTTGACCCGCTGGAGCTGGTGCGGATCAAGATGGCCAAGCGCAACTTGGGCAAGAAGACCAATGAGGAGATCAAGGACGTCCTGCCCCAGATCGAATACGATACTTTGGTGGAGATGACACCCACCAACATCAGGAATGGCCAGCCCGGGCTGGGCCACATACGAGCCGCTCTGAGCGCGGGACACGACGTGGTCACCTCAAACAAAGGGCCGCTCGCATTGAAGTTCCGGGAGATCTCCAAGTTGGCCAAGAAGAACAACGCCCTTCTCCGTTTCGAAGCGTCGGTAGGCGGCGCCACCCCCGTGATCAACCTGGCGTCGGAGCTGCTCGTTTGCGAGACCATCTATTCGATAAGGGGTATAATGAACGGAACCTGCAATTTCATCCTCAACCGCATGGAGACCGAGGGGATGCAGTTCGAGCCGGCTCTACGCGAGGCGCAGCAAATGGGATATGCCGAGACCGACCCTTCCTATGACATAGACGGCATCGACTCGGCGTGCAAAGTGGCGATACTGGCCAATGCCATCATGGGGAAGGACATCACAGTCAATGACGTCTCTCGGACTGGCATTCGGGGCATCAATCTGGCCGCGGTCAACCTGGCCGGACAGGATAAGAAGGTCGTCAGGCTCATCGGCGAGGTGACCGATCGCGGCGGAGAAGTGTCCCCCAGGCTCATCCCGGTGGGACATCCGTTGTCCATAGGCGGCACCCTGAACACCTTCAGCATCCAGACCGATCTGGCCGGCGAGATCACCGTGGCCGGTAGAGGCGCAGGAAGGGCGGAGACCAGCAGTGCGGTCATGAGCGACCTGTTTGCGGTCATGCGGGAGAGGCGCGGGCAATCTCACAGGGCTTAAATATCATGCTCCGCATAAACACGGCCTAACACGGTAGGGTTCGACATGGCTTACAACGAAACAAGAAGGGATTGTTTTATTGGGTCGACAAGTTAGTCTATTCGACACGACCCTGAGAGATGGAGCGCAGACCGAGGGTGTCTCGTTCTCGACCGAGGATAAGCTGGAGATATTGCAGCGGCTGGACGCTTTCGGCATGGACTTCGTGGAAGGCGGATTCCCCGGCTCCAACCCGAAGGACAAGGCATTCTTCAAAGCGGCCGAGAAGACCGATCTGAAGCATTCCAAGCTGGTGGCTTTCGGCTCGACCAGGAAGGCTGGCGTGCCGGCCAAGGACGATGTGACGATGAGATCGTTGCTCGAGGCGAACACCGAATGGGTGTGCATCTTCGGCAAGTCCTGGGACCTGCATGCGACGAAGGCATTGGGCGTCTCACTGGAAGAGAATCTTGAGATCGTTTCAGATACGGTCGGATTCCTTGTAGGATCGGGTAAACGGGTCATCTTCGACGCGGAGCACTTCTTCGACGGGTGGAAGGATAACCCGGACTATGCCATGAACGTACTGGAAGCGGCCAGAGACGCGGGCGCCGAGTGGCTCGTTCTCTGCGACACCAATGGAGGGACGTTCCCGCCGGAAGTGACCGAAGCGGTCATGCAGGTGAGCTCCCGGTTCGATACTCCTCTGGGAATCCACGCACATAACGATTGCGAGATGGCGGTCGCCAACTCCATGGCGGCGGTGCAAGCCGGAGCTACCATGGTCCAGGGCACGATCAATGGACTGGGCGAGCGGTGCGGCAACGCCAACCTGTGCTCGGTGGTTCCCAGCCTTATCTTGAAGATGAAGGTGCAAACGAACGTGACCAAACTGTCCAGCCTGACGGCATTATCCGCCTTCGTCGGCGAGATGGCGAACATCTCGCCCGATCCGCGGCTGCCTTACGTCGGCAGGAGCGCGTTCGCCCACAAGGGCGGCATGCACGTTTCGGCAATACTCAAGGAGAGCCGCACCTACGAGCATATCGATCCAACGCTGGTCGGCAACGAACGGCGCATACTGATCTCCGAGCTATCTGGCACGTCGTCCATACTGGCCAAGGCCAAGGAGCTCGGCATTGAGACCGAGAAGGATGGCGGCAGATCGATACTGGAGAAGATGAAGGAGCTGGAGGCGGAAGGGTTCCAGTTCGAGGCGGCAGAGGCGTCGCTAGAACTGTTCATACGCAGGCTGAAGGACCAGCAGGTCGCCCCGTTCAAAGTGGAAGGGTTCCGGCTGTTCATGGATGTCTCCACCAGGAACACGATCAGCGAGGCGTCGATCCGGGTCGTCGACAGCGACGGTACGGTGGAGCACACGGCGGCCGATGGCAACGGACCGGTCAACGCGTTGGACCGTGCCCTCAGAAAGGCCCTTCAGCGGTTCTATCCAGTCCTGACGGAAGTACGGCTCATCGACTACAAGGTGCGGGTCATCGACGGCAAGGATGCGACAGCGGCCAAGGTCCGCGTTCTGATCCGATCCACGGACGGGAAGCATTCCTGGACGACGATCGGAGTTTCCGGCAACATCATCGAGGCATCGTTGATGGCGTTGCTCGATAGCATCGAGTACAAGCTCATGAAGGAAGGCGTCAACGGCTTCAAAGAGTGACGGAACACCCGTTACATTGATTTGGAGAGCGCACGCTATCATGGGCCAATGCCATACGAGGTCAAGATCATCACCCCGGAAGAAAAGGACCGGCTTTACGAGAAATACTCATCCATCAACTTCTTCTCGATCAAGTCGGAGGTCTATGGCTGCTGCATCAAGCTCCTGACCACGAACCGCCAGATGAAGGAGATGTGGGAGGACAACTTCTACACCATGTCCGAAAGCGTCCGATCGCACGGACGAGTGGTGATGATCGACCTTCCAGGCGAAGGGATGAAGGTGCTTTACGAACCGGTGGCCAAGACCGCTTTCCTTTTCAATTTCGATTACTACGGATGGGTGAAGAGCATCGCGCTGGCGGTCGCCGGCGATCTCCTCGAGGATGAGCACCACATCCACTCGGTGCATGGTGCATCCATCGACATCGCCGGCCATGGCGTATCATTGATAGCACCATCCAAGACGGGCAAGACAACACACTCGTGGGGGCTGCTCCGGATGAAGGATGCGCGGCTGGTCACGGACGATTGGTATTACGTGCGGCCGTTCACCGGGCGGCCGGTGGCGTACGGCTCGGAGAAGAACTGCTACATAGATGCCGACATCGGCAAGGCCTGGCCGGAATACCGCGAGTTGGTGGAGAAGGCGATCTTCGACAAGCAGCAGCGCGCCGTCGTCAACGTACGCTGGATCGCCGGACCGGGCTCGGTCATCCCGCTCACCACCCTATATGATGTCGTTCTTCTCAAACGCGACCTTAGCGACCCTGACCTGGTAACGGAACTGGAGCCGAAGGCCGCACTCGAATACCTCAAACTGAACGATTTCTGCAACCCTCACCAATTGGTGCGCGACAAGCGGAAAATGGCCATACGCTACGATTTCTTCTCCAAGCTGCTCTCGAATGTCCGAGTACATCTGGTCAATACGACCTCGCCGGCGCAGGAGACGCAGGAGCTGATCCGAAAGGCTTTGTTCGGGGTTTGAACATGAAAGTGCTGATCACGCTGCTGGGTCGGAGCGGATGGGGTCTGTTCAACTCGGTCTGGGCAATGATCCGCACGCACGACTACATTCCCGAGAGGATCTACATCGTCACAGATGACTGCCAGATACCGATGGCGGAACAGGTCCGGACCATGCTTTCCGTGCTCCTGATCGAGTACGAAGAACACTACCAGATCGAGATCGTACCTCTGAAGGGTGACATGATCGCCGAGGTCGCGACGAAGGTCCGGGAAATGGCTGAGAGGGAGAAGGAGCTGGGCAACACGTTGGCACTGGACGTTACGCCTGGAACGAAATCTCTGGTCATGGGGGCGGTCATCCCGGGGATGAGCCGCAACCTATTCGACCACATCTTCTACCTCTACATCGAATCACTGAAGAACGCCTCCCGGCCGTACATCACGATACCGCTCATGGTGCAACACGACCACGAGTTCCTGCGGGAGGTGAGATGAGTGGACGCGGTCGTCGGCAAGGATATGCTCATGGCGGTATTGAACGAGCTGGCGCTGGCGAAGCGGGGCAACGTTGAGGTCCACTCGGACATGCTCGGCATCTCCCTGATGAACCTCGACCTGGAGAACAGGGAGATCGTCAGCGTGGCGAACGCGCATGATTTTGACGTGGTCATGCCGGGCATGAAAACGAAGTTGAATGACACCTTGGCCATAGACCTGCCTGATTATAACGATCTCAAGGAGGCACTATATAGCTCGTTACTCGTCCCGCCGGATAACCTGAACGAACTGATGATCGAGATCAGGAAGTCAGAGAAGAGGAAGAGCGACCCGTACCGTTATCCGAAGCAGGAATCGTTCGCCATCGACACAAACATCGCCTACCGGCGGCTTTTCAGCCGCCTGATGTACCATGCTCAGGGGTGCGGTATCAATGATTTCGACCCTACCAAGGTCCAGATATTGCTGCCTGACCTGGTGGCTCAGGAGATGGTGGAAAAGGCTGGAAAATATAGCCAGTTCGACATTGAATCATTGAAAAGGGCGGTCCGAAACCCAAACACCATGGGCGGGTTTGTCAATTGCTCGGTCAAAAGCGCGCGGAAGGCTTTGAACGCTCAGGCGGAGGAAGGCGTATTGGAAGAGCACTACAACCTGTGGCGTGTGGCTGGGGGAACTTTCGTCGCCGACAAGGAACAAAGGGACGCGGAGATCGCTCGGGCTCTTGGAGCACATGCGGGTGAGCAAAGGATGGACGTCCTTTTCCTGACGGCCGACGACAAGGCTCGGGCACAAACCTATGCAGCCAAGCTGCCCACGCTCCTGATCAAGTATCCTTCTGAAATACCCATCAAACTGCCCTACGACCCATGGCTGCTTGTGGAGTTCCTGCACGACGTGGCGGTCTACTTCGGTACGATCTCTCTCAAACCTGTGGGAATCCGGATCATGGGAGAATGGAAAGGCAAATCGACCGCTGACTATCGGGCGGAGAAGCTGAGGATAATGGCAGAGGATGGTTCGGCCCTGATCGAGTCGCTGAAGCGTGACATTAGGATCATTCAGGGCATTCAATCAAAGGTCGAACTCCAATCAATGAAATGAGAACACAAAAACTCAAAGTATGGGATCCCCGCAAATCTAGTAAATATGGTGGGGAAGTTGGAGAAGGTCCACGGGGACCCCACGTTTTGTTCTTATATAGTATCGATTAGAAAAAGATTTTGAATAGAATGACATCGAATCATGGAATATTCAAGACCTCTGAGAGTTGCTTGTTGACCTATGCAGAACTGCTGGACGGTCCTTTTCAGACATTCATTATTGAATATTGTTGCATCAAATACGAAGGTTCGTTAGGATTTGCCCATGGAAGGCATGTTCGATCGCCCTTAGGCTGAATGGTATAATATAATGTGCTGGGCATGGTAAAAGGCCTAGAACGATTGGATAAAATTCATGACCAACCAGGCAATACCTAGGTGGACGAGAATCGGTGGGCATGGTTGAACTCGCCATCCTTCATGCCCGGAAGTCCGGCAGAGTAGTGGCGATAGGGCACTCCTTGGGAGGACGCCTTTCGCTGATGAGCAGCGCTGATTTCGCCATGGGCATCTCTCCCCCGTTGGATGGTTCCTATGGGGCCAGGACGGAAGAGCTGCTCAAGAAACTAAGGGGATATCGGGTCGTTACGGACAGCCCTGGAAAGGTCTTCGACCTGCTCGCCAAGATACCGGACTGGGAAGATAATGATGAGAGCAGGTCGATGATAATCTACGGGTCCCGGGACGTACCGGAGATCGTGGAATCATGCGATCGGTTGAGAGCCACTAAGGACAATGTGCTAAGGATAGAAGGAGCGTTGCACAGTGATACGTACCTGATGGAAATGACCTTCAAGGTAATTGATGGACAATTAGCGAAATGGTTCAACGGTCCCCATTAGATAAGATTGATGGTTCGGCATTGGATACAAAGTCACGATTCATGTAGTGATCATCGAACCTGCGGATAACAGGTCAAAGGTTTTATCGCTCCCCTCTCCCCTAAATCCCCCTAACTTCTGCCCCCTCCTTGCCTCTGGAGAAGTTGCCTACTTCGCGGGAATCCCACTGGTCGAGATCATGGAAGCCCTCGGGCACACGTCCGAGAAGCAGACGATAAGATATCTTGGGCTGACGGTCGTGGAGCTCGCCAAGATGCAGGTGAAGGCGTTCAACTACTTGGAGCAGGTACGCGCAAGGATGCAGGGCAGAGCGGCCGAGAAAACGAAGGAAACGCCGCAGACGGAAACTCAACATCCGGTTGTGCGTGTCTCGACATAACCGCCAAAAAGCCACTCGAAAACGAGGGGCAAAAATGTCCTTGGCCAGTTAGTTTGGTGGGGGCGCTGGGATTTGAACCCAGATCAGCGGGTTTCTTCTACGCAGGGAGCTACCCTGCGCGAACTAATGGGTCATCGCTCCAGTTATTCATCACCGGATCAGCAAACCCGTTAGCAATCATTCCCAATTAACTGGAGCCCGCGAGGATACCGTGTTACCCCACACCCCCACTTGGTCAGATTTAAGCCTTGCGCATCTTCTGTGCCCGCTTCCGGCGCCGCATCTTCTTCTTGCGCCATTTCCAGCGCTGCTTGCCTCTTTTCTTCCAGGCGCGTGAACTTCTCTTCA
Source organism: Methanomassiliicoccales archaeon (assembly GCA_050014375.1). Lineage (GTDB taxonomy): Archaea > Thermoplasmatota > Thermoplasmata > Methanomassiliicoccales > UBA472 > DASXVU01. The sequence goes on from JBEKDM010000079.1 coordinate 6,884, forward strand.
TTTGAATCACCAGATTTCTTGCCCTGATTCCATTGGCACTTATCAATGTTTCCCTATTGGCGGGCCCGTCGGGATTTTCGCCACCGAACCCGGAGGATCGGTAGATTCGAACCCGAGACCACTGACTTGCTTCTCTTACCGGAAGGCAAGGAGTAGAAGGCCAGTGCTATATCCATGCTAAGCCACGGGCCCGCGTGAGGCTTGGATATGACTGCCCTCATTTAAAGGTTTACGGGGATGGTTGGCCGCACCGCTCAAAGCGAGTTACCCATCCAGATCAACGCACCCTCGATGAGTGCGATAATACCGACGATGAACATTATCGGCCTGGCCGAGAGTATCCATTCGGCGATCCTGATACCGACACCGAGCAACTTCAGAGTGATCCAGACGATGGCCATTATCACCAGTGTGATGACGAGGATCCAGGTCACGCTCAAAAAGTCCAGTTTGATCAGGAAATAGGCGACGATTCCACCACTCACCAAGGCGATGATCATGGAGAACGGGATCTTTCGCAATGGCTTCAGGAACATCGACAAGCCCAACGCTAGTGTGACCGCGATCGCAACCAGCACCACTGGCTTAGGGGTCATCACGACAGCCTGGATGCCCATGAAGACAAGGAATGCACCGAAGAAGAACCCGACTATCATCAATATCTCGTCCAGGAAAGACTTCTCCTTCTTGCCATAGATGGCCGTGAATATCGCAAGCAGACCGCCCAGAACGAGTGCGAGCGCTACGTTGTTGGCGGTAACGATGTCGGACAATGCCATAGTGATTGATTACATCTTTAGAATATTAATAGTTGTTTGAAGTCCTTCTCCGGGAAAGTGGAGATGAAGAGGCCAGAGAGAAAGCCGATCGGAGACAACTTTTTCAAGGGCAGCTGGTGGAATCCGCTGGCCTGGATGCCCCGGCAATGGCTCAATAGGCTGGAAGGCTGAGTTTTCCAATATCAGCTAGAGTTTGGGGTGAATTGATATACTCGACCTTCCAGTTTTAATCGGGGTGTAAAGTTGGTAAAAACGAAGGTAGCAAAGAAATCGGATCTACTGCCGGGCAAGATGGTCGGCGTCGAAGTATCGGGGAAATGGTTAGTAGTCGCGAACGTCGAAGGCAACTTTTATGCCATGAATGGAAAATGCAACCATGCAGGCGGAGAGCTCTGGAACGGAACACTGCTGAGCTACGTCGTTAAATGTCCCAAACACGGCTCCGAGTACGATATCAGGACCGGTAAGGTGCTGAAAGGGCCTTGGATACCGTTTGCGAAGACATCGGACGAGAAGACGCACCCGGTTATTGTCGAGGGAGACGACATTTTCGTCGACGCCTGAACAATTCCATACGGGACCTGATCAGCAGAGATATGAGAAGTGGACTGGGCGAGATTTGAACTCGCGGCCTCTACCATGCCAAGGTAGCGATCTTCCAGCTGATCTACCAGCCCAAACTGGAATGGCAAAGAGATTTCCCTAATTAAAGGTTTCCCATGGACCCAGTCGATTCAGCTGGTAATGCATATCGCAATCCTTATTGGGCAATCTTGATGAAGGAAGAAGCAGAATATCATGCATGCCTCTCGAAGACGAACTGCATGCCATGGCGATGTCGTTGGGTGCCGATCTGTACGGTATTGCCGACCTCGGACCCTACGAAGTAGAGGTGGTAAGGCAGGGAGGCGATCTTGTCTCCGGTTATCAATTCGCTATCTCGGTGGGCATAAGGCTTCTTGATGCGATAGTGGACCAGATCCCGAATCGATCGCAACGAGCGGTCCGTGTCTCCTATCGCAGCCACACCTACAACGTCGTCAATGATCGTTTGGACCAAATATCATCGCTGCTGGCAGGGCGCCTGCAGAAGGAGGGGTTCCGGAGCATGCCGGTGCCAGCGTCGGAAAGGATCGATGACGAGCGCATCTGTGCCATGTTCTCGCACAAGATGGCGGCGCACCTGGCCGGACAGGGCTGGATCGGCAAGAGCTGTCTGCTGGTCACGCCGCAGTATGGACCCAGGGTGCGTTGGACCACGGTCCTGACCGATTATCCGTTCTCCAAGGCAGGAATACCGATGGACCCGCGTTGCGGCACCTGTGAAGAATGCGCCAATGCCTGTCCAATGCACGCGTTTACCGGACGTATGTTCGATCAGGAAGAGCCTCGGGAAGCACGCTTCGAAGCAAGGAAATGTGACCAGTACTTCAAGGACATGGAAAAGCAGGCGCCCCAGCCGGTCTGCGGCATGTGCGTCTACATATGTCCGTATGGTAGGAACATAGCCAAGAAAGCAATATGGACGAATTAGTCCAGGCGCTGCTGGAACCGCATCTTCTCGCCCTGTATGTGTGTCGGGTATTCCCCGTTCAGGCAGGCCATGCAAAGATCGCACTCGTCCAGTTCCAGAGCCTTGACCAAGCCCTTCACGCTGGTATATCCGACACTGTCGGCGGTGATGAGCTTGGCGATGTCCTCGAAGCTGCGGTTGGTGGCGGCGAACTGCTCCCGGGTCTTCATGTCGATGCCGTAGAAGCAGGGCGCCTTGATCGGCGGGCAGCCGATGCGCACATGGACCTCCTTGGCCCCGGCACGCCTCGTCATCATGACGATGCGCCTCATTGTAGTGCCGCGGACGATGCTGTCATCCACGATGACGACGCGCTTGTCCTTGACCGTTGAACGGATCGGGTTGAGCTTGAGCAGGACGCCTTCATCGCGCTGCGACTGCTCCGGCAGGATGAAGGTCCTCTCGATGTATCGGTTCTTCATGAAACCCTCTTCGTAGGGGATCTTGGAGACCTCGGCGAAGCCCAGCGCGTGGGCACGTCCCGAGTCGGGGACAGCGATGATGACGTCGGCGTCCACCGGTTGCTCCTCCGCAAGGATGCGGCCGAGCCGCTTCCTGACCTGATAGACCTCCTGTCCATCGATGACCGCGTCCGGCCGGGCGAAATACACCCACTCGAACATGCAATGGGCCTTATGAGGCGAGCTGACGGTCTTGGTAGACATGAACCCGGTGGGCGTGATCTCTAAGATCTCCCCCGGTGCCACGTCCCGTACGAGCTCCCCTTGGAGCACGTCGAAGACGGATGATTCGGAAGCGACACAATATCCGCTGGGCAGTTTGCCGATGCACAATGGACGGAAACCCAACGGGTCCCGGACGCCAAAGACCCGGGTACCGAGCATGATCGTCAGGGAATAGGAACCTTCGATGACCTTCATCACGTTCTTGATGGCGCGAATCGGGTCCGGGCTCTGAGAGAGCTCGGTGGCCATCATGCGGATGATGATCTCGGTGTCAGAGGTGGTCAGGAACGCCCATCCTTCCGACTGCAGTTTGGCACGCAGCTTCCCGGCGTTCACGATATCGCCGTTGTGCGCCAATGCAACGTCCCCGGCCAGGGTCGTTACGGTTATGGGCTGACTGTTCTCTGCGACAGATGAACCGGTCGTAGAATAACGAACATGACCAATGCCAGCGTTGCCGCTCAAAGCGTTGTAAGCACGGCCGCTAAGTACCTCATGGACCAGACCCATGCCTCTCAGGTATTGGATCCGACCGCCGTCAAAAACTGCCACTCCGGCGGCCTCTTGGCCCCTATGCTGGATAATTCGTAAAGCCTTCTTAAGTGAAGGCAAAGCATCGCAGGACAGCGCCATGCCGACCACACCGCAGTGATCTTCAGGCTCGTCCTGGATGGAAATCCCCTCTTGACTTAGTGGAGCTTGGCCCAAGTATAGGTCCTCAGTCTTGCCGTCTTGCCGTATCCGCAGGACGCGCAGAAAGACTTCCTGATGTTAAAGGCTCGGTTGCCACATCTCCGGCAGGGGATGTGGGTCTTGCGGTCTCCCATTTTTCCGTGTGATGCTGTACCCTTGCTCATCTGTCCACTTCCTTATGGTGAAATGTAAATTACGTTGTCGCCACGTACGATCGTGACGGGGAGCTTCCTGACAACCTCATGGTTGATCAGCTCTTCGGCGTTCTTGAGCACTAGGTTCATGTGTGGGTCGTAGCCATCTAGGACTCCGCGGTACTCGCGGTTCCCCTTCAGCTCGACAATGACCTGGCTATTGATCGCCTGGTTCAGGACGTTCAATGGTTTTTGCATGCTCAAACACCGATTTGCCCGATAACCCCATCACTATTTGTAGTTTGTCGTATGGCCTCGGCGTACTGGATGCAAGCCAGGCTCATATGAACGCACCGATCGAGGGGCCATCCAATCTATCCATGTCATAGTAGATTACACCTTCCCTGACCCCTTCACCGTCCAGTTTCGTGCCCTTGACATGGGCGATCAGCGACGCCCTCCAGATCAGATCGAGCACAGAGGTCGACAGGACGCCCAGGAAGACGTTCGGGAAATAGTGGCTTATGGGCAGGCGCGCTTTGTCAACCTTGTGCCGGAAATTGAGATGCCGGGCC
>JBEKDM010000080.1:0-11195 GCA_050014375.1 Methanomassiliicoccales archaeon
GAGGACATCGACCTAGTTCCCGTGGATGATGCTTCGGTCCAGCCGGTCGAAAGACTGAGGGATGTTCTCTACCACGCTTGAAGAAAGGTTAATCGTGCGCAAAACCTTAGGTTCGTTGTTGACATTGTCCGAAAAGAACCGGTCCGTCAGGGAACGAATCGAATCGTTGGCCATTTCCTTTGGCATAGCTAAGGTAGGGTATGCCCCGATCGACGGGTTACCTCTACATGGCAACGTCCTATTGGAATCCGCCGGGATGAAACACGCCATCAGCATGGTGTATGAGATCCCGGCCAGAGCGGTCATCGAACGGTCCGGGGTCGACCGGTTCTACGACAGCATGATCGAGGGCAGAAGCATCATGGACAAGGCCGCGGATGCCGTCGCCAAGCTGCTTAGGGAAAGAGGTTATCGGGCGCTGCCGGTGACGAGTACATTCACCATGGACAATAGAACGATCATGGGCCAGATATCGCATAAGGCCGTCGCTCACCAGGCCGGGCTGGGCTGGATAGGCCGCAGCATGCTGCTGGTGACCCCGGAGTTCGGACCGAGGATCAGGCTGATCACCATCCTGACCGATGCGGAACTTGACCAGGGAGCGGGTCCGATGAACAATCGATGCGGGACCTGCAGGGCATGCATCGACGGCTGCCCTCTCAAGGCGCTCAAGTTCAGCGAATTTGTCGACCACCCGGAAGATCGTTCGGCTGTTTTCGACTATATGATCTGCCATCTGCAGGAGAAAGAGTGGCTGGAACGGTCGCCACCGAAATTCTGCGCCAGGTGCGTGACGAACTGTCCATGGGGTAAACCATCCCCCAAACCGAGTTGATATCTTCGAATACGATATTTCGTATTCCTCACCAAAACGGAAATATATGGGCTGCTCAAGTGTTCATCACAAGTTTGGAAAAGTGATGATCATGGATGTCGGAAAGAAATACGAACTGCCGCCGCTGAAGTACGGCTACAAGGACCTTGCACCGTTCCTGTCCGAGGAACAGCTGATGCTGCACCACGACAAGCACCACGCCGCTTACGTCAATGGCGCGAACGCCATCCTGGACAAGCTTGCCGCAGCCAGAAAGGACAACGTCGACCTGGACATGAAAGCGATCGCAAAAGAGCTCTCGTTCAATGTGGGCGGACACCACTTGCATAAGATGTTCTGGCTGAACTTAGCCCCGGCAGGGCAGGGCGGCGGACTACCAGGCGGAAAGTTGGGCGATGCGCTCAAGGCCGAGTTCGGCTCGTTCGATCGGTTCAAGAAAGAATTCAGCACCGTAGCCACCAGCGCAGAGGGCTCCGGTTGGGCCGCTCTTGCATTCTGCCGGATGACCCAGAGACCGATCATCATGCAGATCGAGAAGCACAACGTCAATGTGGTGCCAGGTTATAAGATACTGGCGGTACTGGATGTTTGGGAGCACGCCTACTACGTGGACTACAAGAACCTCAGGCCGAAGTATGTGGAGGCGTTCTGGAACAACGTCAACTGGGACTTCGTGTCGGAGCAGCTCGACAAGGTCGTCCAGAAGTAATACGGGCTTACATCAAGTCCTTTGACAGGTCGAAAACGACCAGGCCAGCCCCGCCGCGTTCAGGGTTGGCCACCAAGTTTTTAATACCGCTTTCATTATCGCAATTCCAATGCAGGACTGGGAAAGAATCCAGGAGCTGAAGAAAGAGAAGAACGCCGTCATACTGGCGCACAACTATCAGCCCCCTGAGATCCAGGAGATAGCAGATTTCGTTGGCGACTCGCTAGGCCTTTCTGTCCAGGCCACGGGAACGACCGCTGATGTGATAATATTCTGCGGCGTCGATTTCATGGCCGAATCGGCCAAGGTTCTCAATCCCTCCAAGACCGTCATCCTGCCGGAGCCGCAGGCCAAGTGCCCCATGGCGGCCATGTGCGATGCTGAATCGTTGCACGAAGTACGGGAGAAATATCCGGACGCCGTGGTCGTTTCCTACGTCAACACGTCGGCCGCATGCAAGGCGGAAACGGACGTGTGCTGCACCTCGTCCAATGCGGTCAAGGTCGTAGGCAAGATCGATGCTAAGCAGATCCTCTTCGTGCCGGACTGCAACCTTGGCTACTATGTCCAGAGATTTTTCCCGGAAAAGGAGATCATCGTCTGGCCCGGGTTCTGCCCGACCCACGACATGATATCGCCCGAGGCGATCACTCTTCTGAAGAAGTCCCACCCTAAGGCGTTGGTCCTGGTCCACCCCGAGTGCCGGCCAGAGGTCATCGACATGGCGGACAAAGTAGCGTCCACCGAAGGTATCATAAAGTTCGCCAGATCCACCGATGCGCTGGAGTTCATCATCGCCACGGAAGGAACGATGACATACCGGTTGGAGAAAGAGAATCCGACCAAGAAGTTCTACGCCGTCGAAGGTGCGATCTGCCCGACCATGAAGATGATCACCAGGCAGATGATCATCAGGTCGCTGGAAACCCTCCAGCCAGCCATCGAGCTGCCGGAAGATATCATGGAGAAGGCCAGGAAGCCGCTCGAGCGCATGATGGAGATTGGCAGAGGGGACTGATCTTAGATTGATTGCAGGCCGATTCTGCTCTTTCTCGGTTCTCATATTACGTGCATGAACAATAATAATCCCACGACAATGAGGGCCAGAGCGGGCGGTCCAGTATAATTTAACCAACGGAAACTAAGTTTCGGTTTCTCTCGCACTCCTATGAAAATAAGGCCGATCCCGCTGGCAATCAACCCTATATCCAAGGAATTAGTTCCGAATATCAACAATAGACCGATGATGAAAGCGACAACTCCGATGAACCAGTTAGGAGATGATCCCAGATCTCCTCTGAGCATCCCTCTGTTTTCAAGTATAATGTCTGGGCCTCTCTGCAATTCCTTCCCCCTTAGGTAATGGAGGTCCGATCCCTAAAGAATCTTGTACCAGAAATAGAACAAAACAAGGATTTCAATCAGAATCCACGAGAAAAGGAATTTTGGAGGACCAAGAATATGTCCTTCAGGTCATATCCACGGTTTTCCGTTCACTCCTCGTCGTCCTCGTCCGACTCCGGGATGAGTATGAACTGGTCCTCTTTCTCGCTGCCACGGAAGCCTCGGATCAGTTCGTCGAAGACATAGATGATTTCCACGATCTCGAAGCTCGTATGCTTCTTGTTCATGAACGCCTCGATCCAGGAGTTGATCTTCTCCCCGACCAGCTCGGCATCCTTGGTGAACTTGGATTCCTCCAATATATCATCGCCGTAGATGATGACCGAACCGCCCATCTCGCCGTCGATGAGGTACTTTATAGCCAGGACGATCTCCTCGACCGACAGGTCCGGATATGTTAGGTCCAGCTGGTGCCCGATCGAATCGACCAACGGGAACATCTTGCTGACCCGGGCCTCCAGCGCGATCTCTAGCGCATTCTCATCCATGTCTCCGAGCTCGGCCACAAGGTCCTCGCGGTAATCGTAATAGTCCTTCTCGTAATACTTTTGCAGCAGCCTTTCCATCTTGTCGTCCATAGACCATCGAGAAACGTTCCCCTGATAAAATCATTACCGGTCGAAACGACGGTCTTTCATCAAATGATCAGAATGAATTGAAACGGAAAGGGTTTACCAGGGTCGTTCAATTCTACCTGAACGGCGGTGGGACCTGGCCTCCATTTTTCTGGTTCCTCTTCCGGGAACTCCACCGGAGTAACACAACGCCTGTGACGCATGCCCCGCAGATCACGATGGCTGCCATGATGGCCACGAACACTATTGCCGCACCGTGACCGATGTCCAGCTGAACGCTGCCGAGTGATAGGACCGGGTCATGCATGATGTTCGCACCGGCTGGGTAGATATACCCGCCGAGGACCACCCATAGCTTGGCGAATCCATCTGCTTTCTTCTCCTGGACCGGAGCGATGGCGTCGTCACCGGCGTGGATCTGGTAGACCATGAGCTTCTCCTGTCCGTCGACGGTGACGTTCGAGACCCAGGTCAGCGCGCCGGTCTTTTCCCAGTTATCCTTGAAGTTTATTCCATCTTTGGTGATCAGAGTGGCCTTGGTCGGCACTTGGGAAGGGTCGTTGGCCAGCTGCATACCGTTGGCGTCCTTGTATTCCATGACGCCGGCTGCGCCCTCCACATTGTTCTTGATGAACTGGGCGTTATACCACTGCTCGACGACCTTCGGGATATAAACAGCGTAGAAAATGCCATTCTCCAGCATCAGCCGTTCCGTCGGCGCGCTGGAAACGAAATCCCAGCCATCGACGATATGGTCATACTTGAAGTCGGTCTGAGTCGCTGTCCCAGTATAGTTTCTGGACTGGATCTGCTCCGACGAGATCACTTTGTTGTTGTCGATCTTGACCGAGTAGAACGGAACTTCCGCCGTCACGGTCTTGGCCGATGCGGTGATGTGGAACATGAACGCGATCTTCGCGACCGTCCCGTCCTCCACGGTCCCGTTCCTCCACTGGGGTCCGAACAGGAAGTTCGGGTCATAGACCTTTGTGTACGTCACGTTCTCCACGTACAGCGAGAATGTGATGTGCTTGGTCTGGTTGACCTTGTCGTTCATGATCTCTACCGGCGATAGCTTCCAAGCCTGCTTCAGCTCCACGTACTTGTATATCGGCTCGTATTTCGCCGTCGGGTCGTTGTTCGCGAAAATCCGCTTGTTGGTGCTGAAATCGAACAGCCCGTTGTTAGCGCCCCATGTCTGCGAGGCATTACCGACCCCGACCGTGTAACCGGTGTCGTTGAACTCCACGATGCCGAACATCTGCTGCGCGAACGCCGTCAGGATCGGTATCGGGACCGCGTCCACCAGAACGGTACCTTCCTTGTTCGCGACCTGCGCTCCACCGAGATATCTCAGGTTGAGCCCGCCCAAGGTGATCGGTCCGGGATTGCCCTCAGAACCATATACCACTCCGAACCAGGCGACGTTCCCGCCGTCTGTCATATTCACCGCGACATATGAGCCGCCGCCGAACTCCGAAGTCGTTCCCTGTTCGATCCGTATCTTGTCCATCGGATCGGACGTTGCCGCGCTTGCGATCCCCGCCATGCTGCCCGTGATTAGTAGGGCGACGGCTAGGACCGATGCAATGCCTATGTAAGTGGACCTCATGGTTTTCACCTTGGGACTCTATTCGCTTACGGTATCTTATCCAGCCACGGAGGATTGTTACTCAACAATCTTCCTGCGGGATTTATATACGATAATGCCGAGTTCGTGAGGAATGAGCTCAGCTGATATCAGGGCGGTGGAGAACCCCATCTCCGCGATCTTCGAACTGGCCGACGATGTCAACAAAGAAGCTCCCAAGATCAGGAAGCTGGTCACCTACTCGACCGTCTTCATCGGATTCTGGTTGCTGCTCGATTTCATTCTGATCATCGCGACCATCGGGAGCAACCCGCTCATCGGGATCATCCTGATCGGTTTCTTCATATTGGGCATCGCCACGATCGCGCTCATCCGTCAGCTCAACGACTTCTTCAAGTACTATGCGATGAGGCACAACGTCATCCTGAGCGTCAGGGACGCCGACCCGGTGCTGTTCGTACCGAAAGGAAATACGCCGCTAGACAGGCTCCGGTCCTACATCGGATCTCGAAACCCGGACATGATGCGGGCATTGTTCTCAGCGCCATCACCCATCGTCCTGCGCGGACGTAGCGGCCTGATGTACCAGTTCGACCTTAATGTGAGCGTCGACCACGGCATCCTGTGGGGCTTCTTCGGCATGGGTTATCCCGGATACCAGTTGTTCGTCAAACAGTTCGCTGCGGCTCCGAGGGTGGAGGACCTGACAGCGATGAAGCGAGCCGTGGAAGATGTCTGCGCAAGCACACGGATGCCACCGTCCCGCGTGATCGCCTTGTGGACCAGGGCCAAGGACCAGGAACTATCCGAGGCAGCATACGACATGCTGACCGGATCATCCTTGGTGTTCAGCCACATGGGCAGGCGATTCATCTCCACGATGGAGCTGGTCATCGAGAACGAGGATGGCACCTACGAGTTCATCCCGTTCATTGCCGACCCTCACCGGTCCTTGCCCCGAGCCCAGTGAGGTATGCCCCGGTATTGGTAGTGCTCCTCGATCTGTTCCCGATACATGCTGAGGAAGAACTCGTTGTACTTCCGGATGTATAGCACGCCCTCCCTGGTGATCCTGACCTCGTAGCGGCCTTCCTTGGCCTCGACGGTGACCAGTTTGTCCTCGACCAGTTTCTCGATGACCTTGTTGGTCATGAAGTGGTTGGAACGGATCTCGTGCTTGATCTCCTCTTTCGAGACGCCGTCCGGATGTTCTGCCAGGACCTTGTCGATCTTGTCCTCTAGTCCGTCCTGGTACAGGTCGATGTTCAGCTTCGACACTAGAAGATTGAGGGCGAAACAGGAATAGATCTTATGATCCTTGTACGACCTGGACATTTATTCAGACAGGTACATTCTTGGTGCAATACTTAATTGTTCCAGGTTCAGAATCGTACCAATGTGGTGATCGAGCTCCAAATGAAATATAGCGCGAAAAATATCATGATGATCGCCGCGGCCAGGATGAGGTACTCATGCCATCTATGGTCCCACAAACCCTTTGAACGATAGACGGTCGTGGCAACGAAATGGTTCCATCCCAGGTCCACCGCCAGGTGCGTGGCGATAAAAAGCGGCAGGATGATCAGCCCGAAACCGATGGCGGTGGTGACCAATGCCGCTCCCACCGTGGCCCACCAGAAGACCCAGTATGGGTTCGTGATGGTGGTTATCATTCCAGTGGTGAACGATCCTTGTCCGTATTCTCTTTCTTGCACGATCGTCTTCCTGGCCCTGAGCTCCGATACACCCATGTACATCAGGATGACACCTCCAATGAGGGCGATGTACGCGAACACCGTCTGGTCCTTGAAGATGAAGTCGAACCCGAGGAAGATGGCAATGATAAGCGGAATCTCGATGATCGCATGTCCTGCGGTCATCTTGATGCCTGCTTTCGGGTCATTGTAGCTCTTGGCGATGGTGGCGGCGAACAATGGACCTGGCATGAAAGCTCCGGAGACAGTGATGACGGCGACGGACGCCAGGAACACCAAGGCCGAATCGATCATAGGCATGTCATCGAATATCAAACCGATATTTCAAGGTTAATCGGGACTCATTTACCGAAATGAATCGACGGTTATCCAATTCTAGGAGTCTGATGAAGTGTTCGAGACCAATTCAATTACGGCCAGCTAAGCATACCACTGCTCGATCCGGTCGATGTAGCTCACCGGGTCGATCTCCCTGATAGTGGCGGTGTCCACGTCGATGATCTGCACGCTATGTATGCGCGAGTTCATTATCTCGTCCATCGAGACCGGCGGCCTCGTGTAGTACATATCGCAGTAGTGCTTGATCCAGGCCAACTCCAGTTCGGAGCGCGTCCGCGGTGGCCTGACGAAGAATCTGGGCACCGGCATTATGTAGTGCGGCGGAGCGGCCAGGCTGAACTTGTGGCAATGGTTGCTGTAGCGGGCGATCTTGCTGGCGATCCTGGCCCGGATGTAGTCCATCGGGTCCAGGGCATGCGCCGGCGGCACGAATCCGGTCTCCACCTCGACTATGAGCGTACCTTCGCCCTTCACCGCATAGACGTCGCAGCTGAGCCCTGAATCGAGAACGTGCTCCAGGTCCACGTCGTACCCGTCCGAGATCAGGAACTTGGCCACGATCAGTTCCAGGACCGAGTGGTTGATCTTGAGCAGGTTCTTCTCGCGCAGCTCGACCAGCCGTTCCTCGAGCCTTTTCATGCTCTCCGCCATGTCCGGTTCCGCGTCCTTGACGAGACGCGCGATCAAGGACTCGAGGTCCTCCGAGAACTTGTCCATCTCTCACCCTGCTCCGGTTATGAGGTCCCGTATGTCACATTCGGTCATGTTCTTTTGTATTCCCGGCTGATGATCAGGGTCAATGTCGAACGCACGAAAGGGACCTGCCTAATCTGGTTGATTATTAACGAGTCGAGCTGGTCGTTTGTTTCGGATGAGACCTTGGCCACGATGTCATAAACACCGTAGACCACATGGGAAGCTTCCACGCCGGGGATCTTGCTGATACCTTCTGCCACCTCGTTCTCTTTGCCGATGTCGGTGTTCAATATGACTATAGCGCTGGGCATATCGATCTGCATGATACTACTTGCCCGGCGATGCTTCAATCTTGCTATCGTAGCAGGTAGTTAGATGTACCTGCTTTTAGGATCGGACCGGAACAACGCAGGTTAACCCTTTTTTAAGGTCCCCCCTGCCGGATATTTCTTTTTGTTCAATCATCCAGTGTTTTCGATCGTATGGTCTTCCAGAGCGGTACCAGGACCACGACCAATGGTACGATGACATACAGAGGGATCAGGACCTTTAGATCGTTGGAAGGTAACAGGAAGGCGACAACACCAAGGACGACCAGTAAAAGTGACCAGCGCAACATCTTGTTGCCCCCATAGGTGTTCAATAGATACCAGTTCTTTTCCGAAGAATAACTCTTCGTAATTCTTATGCCCCAAAAATAGTTCATGTCGACCTTCCCATACTTCATCGGGAGTGCCACGGCGATAAAAATTAGCCCTAAACCAGTATAAATTATTCCAAACACGATGTTAAATGTGTCCATGAAGTACTTCCCCCGCTTTTGATATTTATATTCTAATTATTTAACCGTCCACATTAATATACGGTCATTTAAGAAAGTCTGTGGTCAAGAAAATTCATTTTCGACCTGGCTGCTCGATGTTTCAAGAGGAACACTGTCGTACCAGTCTCCAGAATGTTATTCAGCGATTGGTGTTCCTTATCATAATGATCGAAGAATACTAGTCGTTAGCCGGGGCATCAATCTTGCTATACATTTCAACGAACCAATTCACGCCCATGAGGACCGATCAAGGTTCTGAGCACAATGAGAATGTTTTATCATCCCCTTTTGTGAATCGTTTAATTATCGCTCAACGTCTTGGAATAGCGGACTATCAGGTAGGTGGGGATCATGAGAACGATCACTGGCAGGAACGCAAAGAGAACGATGAGCAGCTCTCTGCCATTGAAAGGGATGAAGAAGTCAATGATGCCCAGAACGACCAGTACCGCGGACCAGATCAGAAGCTGTTTGCCTCCATAAGTGTTCATCAAATACCAGTTCTTCTCCGACGCGTAACTCTTCTTCAGCCTGACACCGTAGAAATGGTTCATGGCCACCTTCCCATTCTTCAGTGGGATAGAAATGGCCATCAGGATCAGACCGATGATGACATACATTATGCCGAAGATGATGTTCTCCGCTTCCATCGGTTGCTTCCTCCACTCGACTTTTTCCAGGTACCGACTCATTCGATATTTACTAGATATGTTGCAAACATTGCTGAATTTCGATAAGTAGGTAGGTGGAAGATCGGGCGGCAAGTGCCGCTTCAGTATCTATCTTCTGCTAACGAATTGACAAGCTGCTGGTTCCGGTCCCAAGAATACTTCCCCGCGTCGTCTTCGTATTGGCAGCTTCATTTCAAACACACTCACTTCGTTTATGCTCCAGGCTCGAACACGTCGCGGATGGTCCCGGTCTCAACAGACACGACGAACCCATAACCATTGGATTCAATCTGATGCGCCACTGTCAGCGAGTAGGGGAGTCCCACGAACTTGCTCTTCATCATGCTCAGAGATTTCTTCTTCATTTCGCGTTCACCGATCGTTGTATCACCGTATAGTGGCAATGGCCCCTAGCACGGTAAGGACACTTTATGGCAGGAAGAGAAATAACCCTTCTGTCGGCAACATGGCAAATAGTTTCCGACGTGTCCGATTCTTAACATTATCTGCAAGATCACTGCCAATAGGCAGACCTGTTTTCCTGTTCAATCAACAGATGTCTTTACCAAACATTTAAGCAACAGCCAGGCATGACATTAGACCATAGGGGACTCCGGCATAACAAGCTTGGAGATGAAGAGAAGAGGGTCAGCTGATCCGAAAGGACATGATGAGCCCTATGAGTGCCGATCCGACGCCGGTCCCCTATCTGTCTGGCTAATGATATTGTCTGATTTCAGACATCCTGTTCCCGGTTCTACCGAAAAGTACTGGCTCACGGTAGCCGAGTGACCTTTATCTTTAACCCGGGCGGCTGATTGCAATCACCGTAGCATTTACTTGCCGTTATCGATACAACCTGAGCATCATCTGGTATCAGGACGTCGGTAATGCCGTCGAGGACCGCCCTGATCAGCTTGTCCAGGTCAGGCCGCTTGGTATTGAGCTTGTACTTCTTAGGGGTGCTCTTCGGCTTGGTGAAAACGAAGCTGAGCTGAACGTCGAAGCCCTGCCGCCGGTCACCGGAGAAGAACGTGCAGCCCCGGGCCTCGTCGGTGCACTGTGCCTCATGTGCGATGCGCTCTCTCCAGCGATTCGTGTTCTTGTTGCCGTGCGTGGTAACGACCCGGTTCAGCTTCTTGATGTAGAATGATTTCGTCGAGCCCTGGGGGACCGGTTCGCCGCCCACGAAGAACTCCACGACGTTGAGGTCATCAACCGTGGGCGATTCGTCCTGTTGGTCATCGACCGGGCTACGGTCATAGCCAGAAAATTCGTCCACCACCCCTTCGTGCGACTCCAAGTGCATCCCAGATAGGAGATGTATTCTAAGGGGATATATTTTTCTCGCTTGCTGGTTCGCTAACTGGTCCATCCCTCTCGAAGAACACTCGCTCCTTTCGGGCCCTGATGAATGTGTCGATGAGGAATAAGTTGCCTGCTAGAATGAGAAGGAACCCGATGAACCATGATCCAGGGAAATAAATGGCCGGATTGCTGGCAGCGTGTTCTGCGAACAGGACCGTCAAGCCCAACGGTATGAATGACAGGAAGCATCTGATGAGGATCTTCCTGTTCGTCGCCCCCCACATGAGTAGCAGCGCGACGATCATCAGATAATACCCCAGGAGTATCTTCGGGTAGAAGAGGAAGAACGCCATCATGACAATGAAGCAGCCCTCCCAGAAAGTGGTGCTGTCCCGCTTGCGATATACGTAGTAGGATGCACCGAGGATTGCGACCAGCGTCATTATGACGCCGATCGTTCCGGGTAGCGTGAAACCACCCAGGTCCCAAAAGTGCCACATGCTTACGCCGCCGGTCTGGGCGTTCTTGT
>JBEKDM010000081.1:0-11137 GCA_050014375.1 Methanomassiliicoccales archaeon
TAAAACTAATTGTCCTATGCTTGGTGACTGGCATAGATGCCAGAGACACGGTCGGTCCTGTTCTTCGGTCAATTCGTCCTTCGTAATCCCGATATAGCTCCAGCAGATGATCCTCTGAGTCGCACTCGCTTGACATATTATTGTTGTCGCGATATCCAGATCGGCAATTAATATATGCCCCACTCTCCCATCATATTGACCGAAAGGGAGAGTCATGCAGACAGCGATTGAAGAACATCTCGCGGAACTATGCAGTAAAGCGATGTCCTACGGGGCCTCAAAGGCCGTACCCATCCCAGTCGGCTACGTGGTCATGGACCCGCGGATCAGTCTGAAATGCCAGATCCCGCGTTGCATTCACTACGGTCGAAATCTGATGTGCCCTCCGAACTGTGTGAAACCGGATGAGTTCGCCAAGTCTCTTGAGAGGTATAAGTTCGCCATCCTGGTGCAGGCCAAGATCATTACCGATCTGGCATCGGTCGAACGCAGGTTAGGTGCGACCAGCCTCGTCGAGGTGATTAAGGATGAGGACTACCTGCGCCAGCTTCGCGCCAGCACCCGTTCGTTCGAAACGATACTGAACAAACTTGAACGGGACGCCATGATGATGGGTCATCGGTTCGCGCTTGCGCTATCGGGCGGGACATGCTCACTCTGCGAGGAGTGCGCCGGGATATCCCCGGGTGAACCTTGCAGACATCCTTTCGAAGCCAGGCCGTCCATGGAGGCGGTCGGAATCGATGTGATCCTTACCGCCGAGAATGCCGGGATCGGAGTGGAGTTCCCGGTCAAGAAAGACCCGGTATGGACCGGGATGTTGCTCGTGGAGTGATGAGCTCCCGGGAACACCTTGAGCATCGGCGGTGATTGGAATTATTCCGATTCATCATCATCGTCGTCCGTGTCCGGTCTGATTCGCAGGTCTGGCCGACTCTTATGGGGAATTTCCTTGCCGCGTTCTGCTATGGTCTGGTCGATGACCCGGTTCTCGAACATCTTGCCGTATAGGGCTTCCAGTTGTTGTTCTTCTGTGAGTTCGATCTTCTCTTCCGGCTCCAGTACGATCTCATTCATTTGATAGCCCTTGATGTAATCGATCGCGGGCATCCCACCGATGGTGAGGCTGTCCAGGCATGTTCTCTTGCCATCGGATACCCATTTCATGTTCAGTTCGGTGGTGAACAGGTTCAGGATCTTGTTCGCCCCATGGTCTTGGATGATACGTTCTCCGTATTTCTTGGCGAAACATTCCATGAATTGTTTATCTGACAACCGTTTGCTATGGCTGCTGGTCGTGAATTTCTTCACATGTTGTTCGTCTGCTATCATTTCCTTCAAGCAGACCATGATCATGTTTTTCATTTCTTCGACGGTCTTCATTCTGTATCTCTCATATTTTCCAATGTTTATTAAAATTTCCAGTGGCGGCAATGACAATCCAACTGTCGCAGCCTTTTCTCACATCTCATTAGAGCATCGAAATTAAGTGACCTATCGGACATAGCCATGGTCTTTTTGTAAAGAACATCACTCGTTCTTTTCTAAACTACATTATACCCGATACGCACAATCCATCGTTATGGAACAAAAGCCGTGGCCCAAAGCATCCAAGGAGCTCGGCGAACGTCTCGTCCCCCGATTGGAGAAGTACCATTGCGAACGTAGGAGGATGTTCGGGGCAGACGTCTGGTTCGTTAATGGGAACATGTTCATGGGGGTGTTCAGCGACGGAATATTCCTAAGGCTTTCCGACGAGGACGGGCTTTCCATCAAGAAGGAGATACCTGGAGCAGGGGTCTTCTCGCCGACGGAGAGAACGGTCATGCGCGAGTATGTCTCGATCCCCTCTTCCTCGTTGGACGATTTGGGCAAGCTCGACCGCTGGATCGAGCTTTCATACGGCCTCGTATCATCACTCCCGGTCAAGATGCCCAAGAAGAGGAAGGGCTGAGAACAGAATGATTATTAGAACGCCCTGCCAATGAATAACTGATTAGCATGGTGAGAAGGAACGGGTCCGAACCGGGCGAGCTGCTCGGCAAACATCTGAAGATGAACGACCTGGTGTCGTATCAGGAAGGGTCCGTTGTGAGCCGCACCCTTATCGACAAGCCGGCCGGCACAGTCACCATCTTCGCGTTTGACCAAGGTCAGGGCCTGAGCGAGCATGCCGCGCCCTACGATGCGATGGTGCAGATCCTGGAAGGGAAGGTAGACCTGACGTTGTCTGGCATCGTCCACTCCATGAAGGCGGGGGACGTCATCATCATGCCGGCCAACGAGCCGCACGCTCTTGAGGCAATAAAGCAGTTCAAGATGCTTCTAACCATGGTGCGTCAACCGGAGAAGGTGAAGTCGTGAGGAAAAATGAGGGTGTGGTTTACAGTCCAGTATGAGAATGTGGGAGGTCACTTCTCCATCATCTCATCTACCTCGGCCTTCCCGTTCTCGAGTTCCTTGGCCTGTTCCGGGTCGATGCGCAGGAGCATCGCCTGAAATTCACCGACGTGGGTCTTTTCTTCCTTGGCGACGTCCAATAGGACCTTGCGGAGGTCCTCGTTCTGGGTCAACCCTGCCATCTGTTCGTAGAGGTTGATCGCGTCCAGCTCGCCGATGATCGCTGCCCTTAGGATCTCCATGTCTATTGATTTCGGATCGATTTTCT
Organism: Methanomassiliicoccales archaeon; assembly: GCA_050014375.1. Taxonomy (GTDB): domain Archaea; phylum Thermoplasmatota; class Thermoplasmata; order Methanomassiliicoccales; family UBA472; genus DASXVU01. Next base: position 2,669 of record JBEKDM010000081.1, read on the forward strand.
CCAGAATGATCGGGATGTTCGAGAGCATGTCTATCGAAAGTCGAATGCAGCCTTCCACACATAAATCCAGCGGTCGCTGGGGCAGAGCCTCAATCCTGTCCTTTTTGGAATATCGCCACCCTGGATTCGGTATCAAGGATGATTCCTGGATGAATATCGTTATATGCGCTATTTGACAGTCCTTGACTTAAGGAAAAAGACCGTTGGAATGCGAAAGGCCACGATATGGGCCTTGATTTTCGCGGCGACGGTTAACCCCCTCCAACGGGGACGAGCCGACCCCCATGGCATCGTTCCCAAACAACTCCCAACAAACGACCGGATAGACTTTTCTTAGGTCTTGACCTTAAGAATTCGTTCTCATGCGCAAGGCCATGAGATCGGGTCAGGCACATCAACATCATGTCATTCAGTGAAAACGAAAATCATAACCGGGTGACATTGGCGCCGTCGAGCGGGATCGAACCGCTGACCTTGTGATTAACAGTCACACGCTCTACCGACTGAGCTACGACGGCCTATGAATTGGCGAGACATAACTGGTCATTTATTAAACTTTTTTGCCTCGAATCCTTGCGTCTCCAACGAGGTCCTTAATGCGTTCACTGTCTCGTCCATATGCTGCAGTATATCCTTCAGGTCGGTGAAGAACGTCTGCAATTTCTCAGTAGTGACGGCTCCTTCCGGAGAAGGGTTGATCAATCCTTCCTGTTCCAAAATGCGGAGCGAATACCTCACCTTATGCTGCGGGATGTCCAAGAGCTCAGACAGACGTATGATCCCGATAGGCTCGTGTTCCATGATCGCGTTCAGCATCTTAACGTGCCTCTCCAGGAGCTCAATCTCGCTCTCAATCTTGTTCGTAAGGATGCTCTTGCCTTTCATTTGCCCACCTCAAGAATCGGCATGATATATGATATCACTGAGTTGGGCAAGTGATATCATTTGGTAATATATCAATTCTACTTGGAATATTATCGCCCAGCAAGCAGAATCTGGACTGATATTCTTATCATATCCGTTATATAGCTACATGCTCAATCGCGCAGTATGCCCGTGGTTGAGGTGGATTCGATAACGAAGAAGTACGGGAGCTTCACCGCCCTGGACAATGTCAATTTCAAGGTCGAGCAGGGCGACTTCTTTGGCTGTTTTGGACCAAACGGAGCGGGTAAATCCACGTTACTGAAGATAATGACCGGTCAGATACAATCGACAAGCGGCCGGTGTTCTGTCCTGGGATTGGACCCATCCGCGAGCTCGATCGAAGTGAAGAAGGCCATCGGCATCGTGCCCGAGGTGGAATCGCCACCAAGCTACCTTACCGCCTCTGAGTTCCTACAGTTCGTCTGCAGCATAAGGAAGGTCGACGATGCAGACAAGCGCATCGACCACTGGATGGATTTTTTCGATCTTGCCGAGTCGAAGGGCACATTGTGCCGCGACCTGTCCAAGGGCATGAGGCAGAAGGTGATGCTGTCCGCCGCCTTCATCCATGAGCCGAAACTGCTATTCCTGGACGAGCCCTTCATCAATCTGGACCCAATCTACCAGCGCAAACTGAAGGACTATCTGCTGGCACTCCGAGACGAGGGCCGGACGGTTTTCCTGTGCTCGCATATCCTGGAGACGGCGCAGAAGTTATGCCACAACGTGATCATCCTGGACCACGGGAAATTGGCGCTGAACTCCTCCATCGAGGCCATCACCTCCAATGGCGAGGATCTGGAGACCGCATTCCTAAGACTGGTGGGGAGCGTCTATGCCAAGCCTTCTTAAACTGATGATGCTCGAGGAGTATCGTCTCCACGTATCCTATTCATCGCGCCGCATGTTCATGGCGATGCCCATCTATGTGTTCGTTCTGTCATTCTTCTTCGCCGGGAGCTTCCCGAACCTTCAGACCGGGATGCCGTTGGGCGACATGCTCACCCTGGCATTGGGTGGGATATTCATTTATGGTGTCAGTGTGGGCGCCTTCGGATTCATGGGCCATACTTACATAGAGAGGCGCTATGGCAAGGTCAACTTCATCATAGCGATGCCTTTCCTGTTACCGCTGTCGTTCCGTGCCACGTTCTTCGGTATGTACCTGAGAGACATCATCTTCTATACCATCCTGATACTGGGACCAGCATTCTCCGGCGTGTTGCTGGCATCGGTGTTCGCGCACTACGCGCTGGTCTCGTGCCTGATGCTGTTCGCCTCGATGTTCCTGTCCTTCCTGTTCGGTATCTCGCTTTCGTTCGCGATCTCCGTTCTGTACACCCGGAGCACCGCCGCCTTTGGTGTCGCAGTGGCAATGTTCGGAGCATTGATGGCCGGGTTCGGCCTGTTCCACGCCTATCCTCTGGGTTATATACTACCGCCGATCGGCCTGGAGCTGTCATCGACACCGTTCATGCACAACACTGGGGCAGTTCTAGCCTATTTCGCGGTGAGCATGGTCGCAGTCGTTCTTCTCACCACGTTCGCGGTCCTGCTGGTCAAGCAGGAGTACGAAAGCACCAAGTCGCAGTTCGTCGAGGTTTTCACCCGGTACCGGACCATGACGAAGTTCGCCGGGCGGTTCGATTCGCTGTTGGCAAAGGAATTCGTCGACATAGTCAGGAGCGGTCTGTTAAAGAAGATAGGCTTTGCTTATGTGGCTCCGCTGCTGTTCCTCTCCTTCACCACCTGGTACGTGAACAATGGCCTCAAGATCCCGGTCGGCTTCAACAGCGTCTTCTATGCCGGCATGGTCGGTTTCTTTGGGGTCATGCTCTATAGCTGGCTGACTAATATCGACCTGGCCGACTACTTTGAGACGCTTCCGGTGAACGTGCCGACCGTGATCAAGGCCAAGCTCATTGCGTTCTTCATCCTGACCAGTGTCATCTCCACCGTATTCGTGCTCGGGATCTCTATCATGAACAATGAGATGAGGTTGCTGTGGCTGGCACTGCCAGTGCTGTATATTACCGGTGCCTACATGGTCCTGGCCACTGCATATCTCACCGGGCTGAGCACCAACTCGTTCCTCTTCGACCCGAACATCATGATGAAGTTCACCGCCATGGCGCTGGTCCCGGACTTCGGCATAACAATGCTGTCGCTCTCGATCGACACCACGCCCATCATTTCGGCAGCCGGGATAGGGATTGTCCTGGTGTTCGTCTCTGCCTTCTCCTGGTACTTCTACAGAGGCCTGGACCGGAAGTGGGCCAGACAGGCGTTCACCTAGGGGAAGAGCTGGAACGAGATCTTACCCAGTGGTCCGGTGAAGGCCGCTCCGGAAGTTGCGAAAGCATTTTTAATCAAATCATCTTAAGTGAGGCCAATGGATAGGGGACAGATCATAAGACGCCTCGTGCACATCAGCGCCCCGGTGTTCTTGGTTTATTACTATCTGCCCGACCCGGTCTTTCCCGGTTTTGTCGGCAAACAGTCCGGGCTGTTCCTGTTCCTAGCCCTGATCCTGGTCATCGAAGCATTCCGCCTGTACTTCTCACCTCAAATCATCGGCATGCGGGATTATGAGAACCACCGCATCTCCGCCGCGGCCTGGACCGCCATGGCGCTGACGATCACGTTGGCATTCTTTCCGATCGAGATCGCTCTGCCGGTCGTACTAGGGATGGGTTGGATAGATCCTATCATGGGTATCATGCGCGCTAGAAAGAGCAAGTTCTATCCGGCGATCCCGGTCGTCCTCTACTTCGTTCTGATGATCGCGCCGCTGACCTATTTCTTTGGACTGAACCCGCTGGTCATCGGGGCATCGCTCGTTGCCACTTTCCTAGGGATAATGGCCGAGATAAAGAAGAACTGGTACATTGACGACGATTTCCTGATGATCATCGTTCCCCTCTTCGGCCTCTACGCGATCTTCACGGCCGCAGGAATGATCTGAACAAAAAGCAAGGTCAAAAGGTCAGCTGGGAGAGGAAAAAATAGTAAGGATGGTGGCGTGATCAGTTGCCGATCAGGCCCTTTCTCTTGCTGAAACGAGTGATGCCGGTCTCGATCTTTTGGATCGGTGCCTCATGGCAGTTTTGCGCTGCCTCCTCGGTCTTGTGCTTTTTGCCGCAATCGAGGCATTGGTAGATGATCTTGCTCATTGCATCCTCGAAATAAGGAACGGGAATATAATACTAATGAGCGCAAGGGACGAAGGAACGGACATACTTCGTTGGAATCGAGAACTATTATTGACCAGATTTTTCGCTGTTAGATTGTGGCCAAGGTGCAAGTCGAGCCGCTCGTTGCTCCAGATCCCCATTATCTTGGTAGTGATAATCGTGTCGTTGCTCTCGTCCTCTTCTTGATAAGCAAGAAGAAGGTCAACCCGGCAGCGCTCTTCACGGTATCTGCTCAAATTCGATAACCTGGTTAGCATAGACTTCGCGGTGTCCCCGAACTGCGGCAACAAGCTAAGTTAAACCCTATAAAGAGGGGGAGGTCCCCTCACCTATCTATTTTTTATTTTATTCTTTGTTCATTCTAACACGATTCTCAATTATCTTTAGACAACTGTCTATTAATAATATTGAATATAATCCATATCGAAGTCCAACATACGTATATCGCTCAAAGATATCCAGTATTTTGCATCAATGATGAGCGTTCCTACCGAGTTTATATATGTGCGTTAGACGATTAAGGGAGATTATGAATAAGATTAAGGTCATCAATGAGCCCTCGGAACTGGTTCCGATGCTAAGGGCCGTTGATACCCCAATAAAAAGGGAGGTCCTCAAGGAGGTCACCATGGAATGGCGGACCGCCAAGGAGATCGAGGACAAGTATGGCGCAGATGGTAAAGAGGCGCTGAAGTTTTTCGAGAAGATGAAACTCGTGGAAACGCGTTGGCAACCCTCCGGTGGTAACCGTCCGGAGAAAGCGTATCACACCTACTACAACCAATTCCATATCAACGCCTCTTGGCCTGTTTATGAGATATCCGACGTTCTATCGGTCGCCATGATGCCTGAAGAGGAGTTCGAGGGGATCGAGACCAAGATACTCGCTCAGGTAGGGAAGGAAGGCAAGTTTGCGGGCGATGTCGCGGAAGCATTGGGTATCACATCCACAATGCTGAAGAGCCTGGTGAAGAGGTCGGTCCGTTTGGACTACCGCGGTCACAGGTTGGAATTGGTCAAGGATGCGTGAGCGGGATCACATGGGAGAGATATGGGTCCTGCGTCTGGGCCACCGTCCTGAAAGGGATAAACGCATAACAACTCACGTGGCACTGACCGCACGCGCTTTCGGCGCTCAGGGAATAAAGGTCGGGACCAAGGATGCTTCGCTGGAGGAGAGCGTCAACGACGTGGTCAAACGTTTCGGGGGCGATTTCTCCATCGAGAGCGGAGTCAATTGGCGCAGGTTCTTGACATCATTCAAGTCAAGGGGGAAGATAGCCCATCTGACAATGTATGGGCTGCAAGTGGACGAGGTCGTTCCCAGGATGCTGCCATTGGACTATGATCTGTTGATCGTCGTGGGTGCAGAAAAGGTGCCACCGGAGGTCTACCAGGCGGCCGATTTCAACATCTCGGTCGGCAACCAGCCCCACTCGGAAGTGGCGGCGCTGGCGATACTTTTGGACCGCCTTGCACAGGGCAAGGAGTTCGGAAAGGAGTTCAAGGGAGGCAACATCAAGGTGCTTCCCTGCGAAAGGGGGAAACGGGTTGTCAACCCTACCGAGTGAACGTGAGTGCTTCGAGATATTGAAAGAAGAGGGGTGTTCACCCAAGGTCATCCGTCACGTGTGCACAGTCAATACCGTGGCGATGATAATCGCTTCCCGGGTCAAGGCGGACAGGGACCTGGTCAACGCTGGTTCCCTTCTGCACGACGTGGGCCGGTCACGGACGCACGGGGTGAAGCACGTCTCCGAAGGAGTGACGATAGCCAGGTCACGGAATTTTCCTGAGCCGCTTGTCCGGGTGATATCCAGGCATATCGCGGCCGGTCTGACACAATATGAAGCAAAGGCCTTAGGATTGCCCGACGGGGATTATATGCCGGAGACGCTCGAAGAAAAGATCGTTTGCCATGCGGACAACCTAGTCAGCGACGACAAAGTCATCACATCGCTGGAAGCGCTCGATGACCTCAACTCCAAGGGCTACAACAACACTGCCGCACGCATGAAGGCCATGCACCAGGAGCTTTCGTTGCTGTGCGGTGAGGATATCGACATCATGCTGGCCGATGCCAGGATCACCGATAAGGTCACCAAGAAGTGTGCCGCTTATAGCGTCCTTTGACGTGTTCGTCCCTGAGCTTCTGGTAATTCTCCGAACTTCTCTGGGCTTTTTCCTTAAGGGTTAGATCGTTGTGTCGGGCGACCTTCCCTGGCACGCCCGTGACCACCGATCTTGGCGGGATTAGCGTCTTGCCGGTTACGACCGCCCCTGCCCCGATGATGCACTCATCGCCTATAACCGCCCCATCCAGGATCGTGCTGTTCATACCAATGATGCATAGGTCTCCGACGGTCGCGCCGTTTATCACCGCACAATGGCCGATGGTACAATCCTTTCCAATGATGGTCGGGTAGCCATCAGAGCAATGGACGACAGCGTTGTCCTGAACATTGCTATTAGCCCCTATCTCGATCCGGTTGGCATCCCCCCTCAGAACTGCGTTCGGCCATATGCTGACACCGTCTGCCAAGACGACATCTCCGAGAACAACTGCCGTAGAATCGACATAAATTCTTCTATCGGTCATATCAACTGGAACAGAAAGAATGGAGTCTAGAAAAGGTTTTGGTCACTCTTCTTGAGCGGGTGCCGCCTGTTTCGCCGCTGCAGCCGGCTTGCGAGCCGTCACGCGCTTCGGGAAATATTTCAGTACGACAACGTCCCCGACCGACTGGATCCAGCGGTAAGGTACATTGACCGCCTTCGAGTCCTCGACCAACAGCGGGTTGGTCTCATTGATAAAGAGCCCGTCGACCTTCTTGTTTTCCAGGTCGATTACCAGGTTGTTGACGTTCCCCAAGAAAATGCCATTTGGTGTATACACCTGCAATCCGATGAGCTCTGTAGCTTCCTCAAGCATCGCCTATCCCAAGATGCATAACGACAATCACCCTTTTAAGTGTTATTGGACTCCAGTCTCTTTAGCGATATAATTTGTGGCCCAATTCCCTCGCCGACATTCATTAAATAGTACTCCCTGCGATAGCTCTCACAAGTGCCAGTTTCAATTTGGCGTGTCGGAACCTGCCAAGAAAAGGTATTTATCCCAAAGGCAGGGATACGGTTATGTAAAGTTCATGCACAACCGGACGGGGTCTGACGATTTGAACGAATTGGAAGAGCTTGAGGCCATCCGAAGGAAAAGGCTTGAATCGCTGAAGCACGAGTCATATATCGGGAAAGGAGTTGAGAAGATATCATCCGCAACTGAGGTCAAGGACAGCACGTTCGACGATTTCGTAAAAGCCAACAAGACTGTGATCATTGATTGCTGGGCTCCCTGGTGCGGGCCGTGCCGCAGCCTGGCCCCTATCATCGAAGAGCTGGCCAAGGAATTCGAAGGCAAGATCGCGTTCGGCAAGCTGAACACCGACGAGAACGAGAACATACCCATGAGGTTCAACATCTCCGCGATTCCCACCCTTCTCGTTTTCAAGAACGGGGAAATGGTCGATAGGATCGTCGGTGCCGGAAACAAGGAATTCATGAAGGCCAAGTTCGCCAAACATCTCTGATCAATATCCCTGCGGCCGGCATCGGTTGGCTGGCTGGCCCCCAGGAGATTCTTCTTGGCCGCAAATATTTCATTCTTGATCCAATCTGGCTACTGGTGACTGCATTCCTTAACGCGATACGCTTCGCCTCAGCGTAAAATTGTTATACGGTTAAAATCATCATAATAATCCGGTCAGAACATGGATTACGACGTCGCCATAATTGGATGTGGTCCCGCTGGACTCCAGGCAGCGATACATTCCGCCAGGAAGAAGGTAAAGGTTGTTGTTCTCGGCAAACATCATAACAGTGCCTTGATCAAGGCCAAGGTTGAAAATATGTTTGGAATCTCATCTGCAGAGGGCCGGAGCCTCCTGGAATTGGGGATGGAACAGGCCAAGCAATCCGGAGCTGAGATCATGGCAGAGGATGTCATGGACCTGAACCGGGAAGATGAATGGTTCGTAATGAGCACGGAGAAGATGAACACGGTACGTTCTAAGATCATCATATTGGCCCCGGGCATCTCGCGGGTCAAGCTCAACGTAGAAGGGGAGAAGGAGTTTCATGGGCTTGGGGTCAGTTATTGCGCTGCCTGCGACTGCCATTTCTTCAAAAAGAAAACGGTGGCGGTCATCGGGGACGGGAGCATGTCGGCGGCCGGGGCCCTTCTCCTAAGGGAGTATGCCTCGAAGGTCTACTGGGTGGCAAGAGAGAACAATGCCTCTGAAGAGCTTAACGCCCAACTAAATGCCACCGATATTGAAGTTCTAATACCAGC
>JBEKDM010000082.1:0-10908 GCA_050014375.1 Methanomassiliicoccales archaeon
TATGCCAGCGCGTACAGGATTGGCAGCCGCATATCGGTAACCGAGATCTGCGCCAAGATCGACCCGTCCACGTACTCCACCATCGAGTGCACGGTCGACTGGGGATGGATGGTCACCCGCACCTGCTGGGGCGTCACGTCGAACAGCCGGCAGGCCTCGATCACCTCCAGCCCTTTGTTCAGCATCGTCGCCGAGTCGATGGTAATGCGTCGGCCCATCACCCAGGTGGGGTGCTTCAGAGCCTGTTCCGGCGTGATGCTTTCGAATTGGTCCAGCGGAAGCTGGCGGAAAGGCCCCGGGCGCCCACCAGGATAGTGCGCGGCGTCGGACTGACAAGGAACTTGGTGATGATCCCGAGCTCCCGCTCCCGGATTGACGCGATCCCGTAGAAGATGGAGATGAACAGCACGCTCTGGGCCAGTATGCCCGGTGTCAGGAAGTCGATGTAAGGCAGATCGCCGGTCGGAATGGCATGGACTTGGGAAAGTACCACACCGAAGATCAGCAGCCAGAGTGCTGGCTGAATGGCCCGAGTGAACAGCTCGCTCGGGTCGTGCCTTAGCTTCCTTGCTTCCAGCTCGGTGATCACCAATGCCTTCTTGACGAAACGTATTGGGTCCAGTTGACTGTAGCCAACCTTCTTTTTGGGCTCATCCGAGGCGTCTTGCCGTTTGCCGTTCCCTTTGGGTGTCACGGTAATTGCCTCCTGTCTGTATCGAATCCCCGGTGAAATGGATGAAGACCTCATCCAGGCTCTCCGCCCCGACCTGTTCCTTGAGCTCCTTCGGGCTGCCCAACGCCACCAGCTTGCTGCGGTGCATGATGCCGATGCGGTCGCATAGCAGGTCCGCCTCGTCCATGAGGTGTGTGGTCAGGAACACGGTCGTCCCGAATTCGTGGCGGAGCCTGGCGATCATTTCCCAGACGGCGTGCCGGGCGAGCGGGTCTAGACCGACGGTCGGCTCGTCCAGGAAGAGCACCTTGGGCCGGTGCAGGGTCGACTGAGCGATCTCCAGCCGCCGGATCATTCCGCCCGAATAAGTACGCACCAACTTGTCGCCGAACTCGGTCAGCCCCATCATGTCGATGGCCTGTCTGATACGAGGAACGAGCTCGCTCCGGGGCACATCGTAAAGCTTACCGAAGATGAGCAGGTTCTCGAAACCGGTGAGGCTGGCATCGGCCGAAAGAAGCTGAGGCACATAACCGATGACACTTCTAACGTCCGATGACCGGGTGACCACGTCGAGGCCGTCCACCGATGCGCTGCCCGAGGTAGGGGGCAACAATGTGGTCAGCATCTTGATGGTGGTGGTCTTGCCGGCACCGTTCGGTCCGAGGAGGCCAAAGACCTCGTTCTTCTCCACGCTCAACTGCAATGAATCGACCGCGACGAACTTCCCGAATACCCGGGTGAGGTTATTGGTTTGGATCACTGGCAACTGTGCGCCTTCGTTCAACGAATGATATGGGAAGGCAAAAGCGGATGGGGTCTATTTAACGATCACTCAAGGAACATCGGCCGGGCCAGGATCGGGCAAGCATGGGGGTGCTGCCGACTCGTGATCTGCGATGAACTTGGCGATTGCCTCGTCCTGATAGGTGAGAATACCATTCTGTTGGTTCTTGGAGAAGTATTCCCTTCCCTTGGGACCGTTCATCGACCATGCCACCTCTTCGGTCGTGGGCGCGATCAGCCTTCTATCCAATTCTCTCGGGACGGTGGCAGTGGCGATGACCAGATCGATATCCTTCAAGAACTGCCCGGAACCAGCCTCCTTTGGCCAACTGGTTCGGAGATACCCGTTCGGGTCAAAACCGAAGTGTTGGTCGTTGCCGTCCGGCATCTTATCCGTCTTCTTCTTGACCAGCCTGGACCAGGCGAGCTCTATCCGATCGCGATCCTTGAATTCCGAGTTGACCACAATTGCTGTTGTCATCCAGTCGGTACGCAATTGCCTGCTCTCCATACCTTCGGCCCGGGCCATGGCGATGCCTGCCGACTCAAGCTCGGATATCTTAGAGAACTTGACCTTGAATGGGATGGCGTAACCCACTCCCATCGTCCTGCCTTTCATCTCGTCCTCCGGGAAGAAGGTGGTGGTGCAGCACTTACGCTTGGCCGAATAGCGCCCGTAGTGGATGGGCAGCGAGACCTTGATCTTGGCGTCCATTTTGAGCCAATTCTCCCTCCATATGCTCCGCCTCAAGTCCATGCCCTGGTAGTGGTCCTCCCATAGCAGCGAACCTATCACCAGTGCGGCTCCCCTCATCATCATAACCTTCCACGGACCATAGTTCCCTTACTTAGACCTGATGGTCGGAGACATAGCCTATTTGTATGACCGGTGCGCATAGAAGCGAACCGAAGAAGGCCTGGTCATTATGGTCAAAGAACTTTCTCCGGAACAATGTCGCCGCGCTTGCCCTGAACTGGAATTCGATTGCCGTTCGACGAAGGACTTGACACCTTCCAAGAAGATCATTGGGCAGGACCGGGCGGTGAAAGCGCTCCAGTTCGGTCTTAGGATCAGGAGCAAAGGTTTCAATGTTTATATCGCAGGCATGCCCGGGACCGGAAGGCGTTCCGCGGCCGTTGATTTCGTCAAAGACCTGGCGAAGGACATGCCGGTCCCGCCGGACTGGGTCTATGTGTATAACTTCCATGAGGCATCGAAACCAAATGCTCTCGCCTTGCCCGCAGGTAAGGGCAAGGAGTTCAAGGGTGATGTCGAAAAGCTTGTTACCGCAATACCGACCGCCTTCAAGAATGCATTCGAATCGGAAGAGTATGCGAAGAAACGCCAGACAACCATGAAGGCGATCGACGATGAACGTGAGGAGTCCACCACCAATATCAACCGTACGACGTCCGAGGCCGGATTCCAGATACAGCAAACCCCGATCGGCATGGTACTTGTACCCCTTGTAGACGATAAGCCCCTTACGACCGAAGAGTTCAATCAGCTGTCGGCAGGAGTGAAGGAACGGTACCGGATAAAGCAAGAGGCTCTACAGGCCAAGCTTCAGAAGCCTTTCCTTCAGTTCCGCGAGTTGGAGGAGAAGGCAGAGAAGACCGTTGAGCAATTGAACCGCCAGGTGGCCATGTACGTACTAGGTCCCATGCTCAGCGTGGTGAAGGAGAAATACGGGAGCAATGAGGAGGTCATTGAGTATATAAATGACATCATGAAGGACATACTGGACAACCTGGCCAAGTTCCTCACGCCGGCGAACAAGGAACTTCCCTTCTTCATGGAGACTCCTGACCCTACGGCCAATTACAGGGTCAATCTCATCGTGGACAACTCGGAGCTCCAGGGGGCGCCAGTAGAGATAGAGATCAACCCATCCTACTATAAGCTGTTCGGAGCGATAGAGAAAGAGGCCAGGTTCGGGGCACTGGTCACAAATTACACCATGATCAGGAGCGGGCTGCTCCATAAGGCGAACGGTGGCTTCATACTGGTCCCGGTGGAAGGCTTGTTTACCGATCCATCGATCTGGATATCGCTCAAGCAGACCATCATGAGCGAACAGCTCGAGATCGAAGAGAAAGAAGCTCGATTGGGTTTCATTGCAACGAAGTCACTGATGCCGGAAGCGATCCCGTTCGACGCCAAGATCATCATAATTGGCGACCCCCGGGTCTATGACATCCTCTATACCGTGGATAAGGACTTCAAGGAGCTTTTCAAGATCAAGGCGGACTTTGATACCTCAATGGAACGAAACGAAGAGAACATCAAGGAATATGTCACCTTGATCTGCACCCTATGTGCCAAAGAAAAGCTCTTGCCTGTGGACAGTAGCGGTTTGGCGGAAATCATCGACTACTCGTCCAGGATTGCTGACGATCAAAGCAAGCTGAGCACATTGTTCTCCGTCATCTCCGATACTGTGCGGGAGGCCGATTTCTATGCCAAGGAGGCCAAGTCCGATTTCATCACGAAAGAGCATGTTCTGAAACAAATCGAGGAGAAGGTCTACCGTTCGAACATGATCCAGGAGAAGTTACAGGATTTCATAAAAAAAGGCATCATCCTTATCGACACGGAGCAACGGGCAGTGGGCCAGGTCAACGGCCTCGCTGTACTGGCGACCGGCGACTTTGCGTTCGGGAACCCGTCGCGGATAACCGCCTCGATCGCCGTCGGCCGCGAGGGTATCGTGGACATAGAGCGGCAGTCGGATTTGTCTGGTCCGTCCCATACCAAGGGGGTGCTCATCCTTTCAGGTTACCTGAACGACACCTATGCCAGGGAGAGGCCGTTATCGCTCTCGGCCCGGTTGGTCTTCGAACAGAACTACGGGGGCGTGGACGGCGATTCCGCATCTTCCACCGAATTATACAGCCTCCTTTCGGCGTTGTCCGATGTCCCTATCAAGCAGTACATCGCCGTAACCGGGAGCGTCAATCAGAAGGGCGAGGTCCAGGCGATCGGCGGTGTCAACGAGAAGATCGAAGGATTCTATGAGGTTTGTAAAGCTGGGGGATTGACCGGCAAACAGGGTTGCATGATACCGAATTCGAACGTCCAGCACCTGATGCTGAAGGAGGAGGTGGTCATGGCGGTCAAGGCCGGTAAGTTCCACATCTGGCCGGTGAGCACCATCAACGAAGGCATCGAGGTTCTGACGGACATGCCGGCAGGCAAGCGTAACGAAGATGGCATGTTCAATAAGGACACCATCAACAACTTGGTGCAGAAGCGGCTCGACGACATGGCGGAGCGGAGAAAGGAGTACAAGATCTGAGCATGAACGTGATGCCATGACCGGGGTCAGGTTCATCTCCCCGACGGAGCTGGAGAGGCTGCTATCGATGTTCGAGAAAGGGGAGTTTTTGTTGCTGGACATCCGTTCTGTCGCTGAGTTCCGTTCAGGTCATATCAGAAATGCCAGATCGATACCGGTCGAAGAACTTGAAAAGCGTTCCCACGAGCTCGATAGGTGCAAGCGGCTGGTGATCTACTGCCGGACAGGGAAGCGGTGCCTCCGGGCACTGCCTTTGCTTGTTGAAAAAGGTCACGGCGAAGTGCTGGTCCTGGAAGGAGGAACGGAACGATGGCCAGGCGGACTCGTCAGCGACTGATCACCAGGATCGGAAGACGACGTCCGAACGGTCGAGCAGGGAACACACCTGCCTTGTGTCAAAATGAGGGTTGACCGCCATAACAGCCTTGACAAGCTCGGCTGGCCCCATGCAATTATAGTTCTCCAGGAAGAGCGCTGTCGTCAGTATGGCAAGGTCACCTTCATCATAGAAGCCATAGGTTCGGACGCACTGGCTCGCCTTCTCCTGGAATTCGAGCGGAACTTCGCCCGGGATTCCACCCCTAGCGCTGATGCTACTTCTTCCATTTTCCTTCACCGCCGTCAGCATGCCCGATTCCACCGCACGGCTCAGAGCGCTTTCCACCCAGTCGGAGTATGGACCGTTCATGAACAAATCGAAGGAAGCGTCGACATGGCCCTCTCTGGATAATATATAGAAAAGTTTCTGCAGCAGACTTCTGCCCGTATGGCGGGCTGGAAACATGCTCTCGACCTCACATACGATGTATGCAGCCAGCGTTGCCGCCCGATCTTCTGGTCCCAAGCCGTTACGCTCCCTGACGATGGTTCTCACATATGCTTCGATAATAGCTCTAAGGTGGTCACCTCGTTATCCCTATTGTTGTGAGAGGGGGTTGAAAGTGGAAACGGATCATGAACATAAAACGCAAGACCTGGGTCCGTCGTGATCATGGACCTATGTGCCCGAAAGTGAGCCGGTAAGGCCAAAATTGGTATTATCTCATGACATATCGGGGTCCGGTGCGCATATGAAATTCTCTGAAGCAAGGCAGGGACGGGTGTTCGTTCTCAGACTGGAGGACGGAGAAATAGTTCATGAGACCGTCGAAAAGTTCGCCATCGAGAAGGGGATCGATGCCGCCGCCGTCATCATTCTAGGAGGGGCGGACCGAGGCAGTCGACTGGTGGTCGGTCCTGAGGATGGGCGCTCGGAGAAGATCAGAGCGATGGGAACGGTCCTAGGCGATGTCCATGAGATGACCGGGACGGGGACCATATTCCTGGATGAAGAAGGTACCCCTAAATTACACATGCACATCTCCACCGGCCGCAATGAGAGATCGATCACTGGGTGCGTGCGCAATGGGGTCAAGGTGTGGCTCATTGCCGAGATCGTCATCTTCGAGCTGGTTGATTCGAGCGCGACGCGCAAGCTGGACAAAGCGACTGGATTCGAGCTTCTCGATCCCTGAGTCGGAACGGTTATTAGGCGGCAGAACGAATTCCAATACAGAGGTATCACAGTTGGGTCTCGAACAGTGGTACATATCCCAGGTCATCAAAGGGCTCACCAATGAAGAAAAGCAGTCGATGGTGAGGATGATAACCGATGAGTTCATCACAAGCATGAGCCCGCAGGACCGAAAGGACATGGTGAAGATCGTCCTGCCACACATCGTTGATCGTCTGATGTCCGGAATGACCCTTGGCGACCGTAAGGAGCTGGTTGAGACTATCGTGCCGCTGATGATCGCCCAGGTAGGAGCGGCAAAAACCGCCGTCCACGACCAGAAAGAGAAAAAAGCTCACGTTGAAGAAGTAAAAGAAAGACATTAATGACTGGGATGGCTCGAGGTGTTGTTCTCGTCGTTCTTGTCTTGATGACGAATTATGCCCCCTAGCACTATTCTTGGGAAACAATTAAAACACTTCAGTGACCAATCATCAATCGGTGTTACCTTGAAGAAAGACCTGGGACGGATCAATGGGCTTTACCCGATGCCGGTGACGATCATCGGGGCGGAAGATGAGGGCAAGACGAACTTTATCACTGTGGCTCATGTTGGGATCCTGAATTATGCCGAACCAAACTACATTTCAGCCGGAATGGCCAAGATCCACCATACCAACTCAATGATCAAGAACAGCGAGGAGTTCAGCGTAAACATCCCAACCGAGGCGCTGGTGATCGACACGGACTATGTTGGCATCAATTCCGGCAAGAAGGTCGATAAGTCTGGGGTCTTCAAGACCTTCAAGGGTCGGTTGAAGCACGCCCCCATGATCGAATCGTGCCCGGTCACGATGGAATGCAGGCTTTATGATACGGTCGAGCTTCCGACGCATGACGTGTTCATCGGCGAGATAGTCGGGACCTACGCGGACGAGGCGGTCCTTACCAAAGACGGCACGATAGATATTGCCAGGGTCAAGCCGATCCTGTTCGAGATGGGAACAAGGCAATACTGGTCGCTGGGCAGGCCGATCGCAAAGTGCTGGGATGTGGGAAAGAAAAGGGTCTGATGGAGAGTCCATTCATCCGATCCACAAGCCGAATTCAGGGCAATCATCTATGCCGAGTGCTGTAACGATGATATCGATATGTTAGATGCCGCGTTTCTAAGAATGATTTCGTTTTTTGATCGGATGCGCTATCCAATATCCCATGTTTGATGATTGTTTTGAGAATCAACTTCTAGGTTAGATGGGTTTGGTATCTTGATGTGAGAGATATTACTGGTCCTTCCCTTTCCATTTCCTCCGCAGACATATCATGACCTGTCATGCCCTACCATGCTATCCAGATACTAATGCAAAAACGAAGAAAATGCCTGCAAGGACAGTCCCTATGCCTGCGGGGGGTTCTCTGCATGTGCCTCGGCCGCTTCGATCATCAATGATAGCTGCTGCTTGATCTTGTTCTCTTCCTCCATCCCATCAGCCATCATAAGAGCTTGTTGGAGGTAGCTTTTTTCCGCATCGTGCTCGTTCGATTCGTGGGCCAGGTCGGCCATCAGCATCAATTCCTCGAGGAGGTCCGATGCATCTCCTTTCCTTTTCACGGCGATCGAAAGGGATTCCTCGAAAGCCTTGTGGGCTTCCCCTTTTTTGCGTATCAAAGAATAGGAGGATCCGAGATAGGCGCAGACCACCGACTCCCTGGCCTCATCTCCCCTCCTTCTCGCCGATTCCAGAGAATGCTGGAACGCCTCCACCGCTTTGCGTGGCTTGTCGTTAGCCAGGTACAATATGCCAGAGGTGAGCTTCATCTGATCGATGTACTGAGTTTCCATGGGCAGGTTCACAATGCTTTCCAGGCACAGCTCCAGGGCGAATTGCGCTCTCCCATCCCTAACATGAGCCTCGATAGCCTTCAATACCTTCTCAGGCGCTTGTACCCTGTCCCGATGATAGTCTCCCAACAGCAACACCGAGCGCGAGGCGTAGGCCGGACCGAACTGCAGTCTGTATTCTTGATCCATCAGTTCATGACGGGCATCATGGTCAAGTTCCCGGAACATCCTGAGGCCCATTGCCTGCATCAGCAGGAAATGAAGTGTTTCGGGAACCATGACACGGTCCTGCACGGCAAATAAGACCCAGGAGGTCCGGTCACCCGGTAATCCAAGCTTTGCGGTAACCTCCAATGCCTTTATGTCCAGCAGATCCTGGAAATCGGAAAGTGATTCAAGTTCTGTCGGATCGATGCCCCTTAGCCGCAGCCCATGGTCGACCAATTCCTGCATCAATGAAACAAAACCTTCCTCGGTGTCCACGTCCTTGGAGACAGCGGACCACCGCACACAGTTCAATGCCGCGTCGAGGTCATCCAATTCCCCAGCATCAGATTCGACATCCTTTAACTGGATAGGACCGCCCTTCGGCGCCCCCAACTTGACATCATCTAACTTCAAGAAGACCTCTGGATATGTATCGAACAGCCTTTTCCTCTCACCTTCATCGAATCGACTTCCTGGGAAGATCAGATCGGTAAGTACCTCAACGGCTAGGGAACCCAGGTCGTCCGTGAACCAAGGCATTGTTCTCAGCCGTTTGATCACCTCCCGGAAAAGTCCCAGGTCTGACGACATCGAAACCAGCATATCGTCCTCGGCGACCGCCTTGGCAAGGAACTCTCTCCGTTCTCGGGCCGGAAGCACGGCGAACTTGGGTGATGCTCGCTGAACGAACTTTTCGTGAAGGTCACCCCAATGCCTCATGAAATCGAAATATCGTGTGAACTCCTGAAATGGAAAGCATCCCGAGACAATTCCCATCATGTTCACCTCATCCATTCTATTGACCGCTCATAAAGTGGAGGAACTACGATTTATACTTGGAGTATCGAGACCAATTCTTGATATATGTCTGGGTGAGGAATGTTCTTTACCTTGTCGCACCATTTCGCGATTCATGAGGCTGGTGTGTTGGAACGTCAACGGGATCAGGGCGGCCTATCGGAAGGGACTGCTCGATTGGATCCGCAAAGACTCACCTGACGTCCTTTGTCTGCAGGAGACGAAGGCCAGCTGCGAACAGCTGCCAAAGGAACTGCGCGATATCCCAGGGTACGAATCGTACTACACATCGGCCGGGGAGCGTTCTGGCTATAGCGGTGTGGCCCTCTATTCCAAGATCCACCCTGCCAAGGTAGACTGCGGCATCGGGATCGAACGGTTCGATAATGAGGGCCGCGCGATGATAGCCCACTACCCCGATTTCGTCCTGTGCAACATCTACTTCCCCAATGGCAAGGCCTCTCCGGAGCGACTCAAATACAAAATGGACTACTATGAGGAGTTCCTCCGATATGTGAACAAGATGCGCTCCAAAGGCAAATCGGTGGTCATTTGCGGAGACATCAACACGGCCCACAAGGAGATCGACATAGCCCGACCGAAGGATAACCTGAAACGGTCCGGGTTCCTGCCGGAGGAGAGGGCGTGGATGGACCGGCTGGTTGCAAGCGGGTTCGTGGACACGTTCCGGGAACAGCACCCGGACGAGGTTAAATGGTCCTGGTGGGATCAAAAGACCCGTGCCAGGGAACGGAACGTCGGCTGGCGCATCGATTACTTCTTCGTGAGTCGAGATCTCATGCCCCGGATATCGAGTTCCTTCATCGAGAATGAAGTGATGGGTTCGGACCATTGCCCGGTGGGCATCGAAATGGACTAAACTTCCCGCCTTCTACGAATGAAGATCGCCAGACCGACTATGGCCGCGACGGCGATCAGAACCAACAACCATATGCCCATCGGGCCGTCGGGAGACAACGGGTCGGTGTTAACATTGAACGTCAACGTTCTCATTCCCGTGTTCCCGGCCAGGTCCGTCACGCTCACGTTCACACTGTGCATGCCGTCGGAGAGGCTGGCCAGATCGGCCTCGGTCACGCTCCCTTGATATATGATGGACTGGCCTCCATCAACGCTGACCCGAACAGTGCCTCCGCCGCTGATGTCGCTGATGAACCACGCGATCGTAGCCGTGCTCGCCGTGAAAATGGCGCCGGAAACAGTGATGAAAGAAATGACCGGTGGGGTGGAATCTATATGAACGTCTTCATAGGAAGCGGCCTCCCAGTTCGAAGCGTTGTCGGTGGCATAGTATCCGATCCGGTGCGTTCCATCGGTGACGATCCTGATCGGATGGTCGAATCCTTTCCAAGATCCGTTGTCGACCGAATACCAGATGTTGGAAGTTCCGCTGGTCAGGTCCATGGATGCAAGGCTGATGTTCACTGGTCCTCCGAACCAGCCATAGGAGGTGCGTTGTATGTCAAATGAAATGCTGGTATAAGGTGCGGTGGCATCGAGCCTGAAAGAGGTCGTACGCATCGTTTCGACGTTGCCCGCTCGGTCGGCCGATTGATAATCGAATACATGTTGTCCGTCGCTCAAGACCGTTAACTGGTCAACGAAGGCTGTCCAATCACACCCGTCCAAGCGATAAATGGTGTAACTGACGCCGCTCAGATCGGTCGAAATGGGCTCTAGATCCAGAACTACCCGGCCAACGAGCCATCCATCAAGTCCGGGGGTCGATCCCATCGCCAGATCGGTGACCGGTGAAACAGTGTCGATGTTCACTGCAGTGGACACGGTA
>JBEKDM010000083.1:0-10800 GCA_050014375.1 Methanomassiliicoccales archaeon
TTTCGCGCAGGTTGCTTTCTTTGATCGGGATGGGTACATTAATTCTTCGGGACTCCAGAATAAGACAGCGTTGGAAGACGTTTTAGGATCGCGATTCGCCAGGAACGATACGTTCGTATTCGTCAGGATCGATGCGACATTCCCGGAGATGAAGGTGCGTAGCGTCCCGATGCAGTCACCGCCCTATCCGCCGCTGGCCGATGTGGTCAACGAGCAGGTGGTGTTCGATTACCAGAACATCACTGGTACCCTGATCGGTCTGTGGAGCCCCAGTTATGCTGGGACACTTTCCAATGCCGGATTCCACTTCCACTTCATCAGCGACGACCGCACCAAGGGCGGGCACGTTCTTGGTTTCGAATCGGACAGCGCTTCTGCCTCGATCGATTATACCAATGGCCTGGAAATGGTCTTGGGATGAGATCTAGGGTTTCTCAGGACGCGGCCCCGGCCAGGTCCAGATAGGTGGCGGTGGACGAGACCGAATGTATCAGGACAGTAGAGTTCTTCTTCAGAACGAACTCGCTCAGGCCCTCAGTCATTGAACGATCGATCGATTCGTTATATTGTTCATCCAGAGAAAGCTGCTTTTTGGCAGGTGAGGTCATGATCACTACCGCCTGGAACAATGCTGCCCCCACCATCAGTCCGACCACAAAGACGACCATAACGGTGATCCTGCTCCTGCCCCTATTCTCTGGTGTCGCGATGAGATCCCCTTCAATGGAATTAACCCAGCTCACGAATATTATCCTTCCGTGGAGAGTAACAAGGCCAGCTGAATTGGACCAGGATTAGGTAGCGTTTTTGTCCGGTCCCCGTATTTCTCGTGAAGTTTGAGTTTAAGTAAAAGGAACTCGATGCGTTCGGCATGGTCGATCGCAAAAGGCCCGTTGGAGTCACGATAATGGCCTTGCTGCAGCTAGCCATCGGTGCGCTGATGTTGTTGTCCTTTTTCGGTTTCCTTGTCTTATCCATGTTGGTGACGAATCAGCAGGTCAAGGATGCGATCGGTGAGAACTCACCGAAGTGGTTGGTGGACAACGCAACGCTTGTCTTCGGGTCGCTGGCCTTCGTCTTCCTGGCAATGGCAATTATCGGCTTCCTAATCGGATATGGGTTCCTGAAAGGTCGGTCATGGGCCTGGGTCGCCGGAGTTGTATTCGCGATAATCTCGATCCTGTCGGCCTTCGTCAATCCATTGATCAGGGGATTCTCAGATCCGACCTGGGTGATCGATCTGGTCGTCGCTTTGGCTGTTCCCTGGTTGATCATAATATATTTGAACCGCCCAGCAGTGAAGGCGTTCTTCAGCCGGCAATAGGACCGATCAAGGAAAATAATACAGGACGAGGCCAATACGGTCGACCAGATTCGACGATCATCCTTTCGGTTCCAAGTTCTTGTGGTGGTATTTGTCCACCTTGCCGAGCGTTCTCATCTTGCCGGATTCCAGAACGGATATCGCACCGTGTCCCCCGCATACGATACACCGTTTGCCCGATGGGGCCAGATGGACATCGATCTGGGCCGCGAGCGCCAATAGGCCTTTCCTTTCCTGACTGGCCTTCTCGCTATCCACATTCACCGAGGTCATGAGGTTCTTTGCCAAGATATTGAACTCTTCCCTTTCGGGGGTGAGCGAATCAAAACCGATCAGTGAATCCGCCGTGAACAAGATGCCTTCTGCCGGGAAAAGCAGAAAGATCTGTCCATGTAGATGCCCACCCAAGCTCTCCAGGACCTCGAATTCCATTCCCGCGAACCGATCGCGGGCCACGATCCGGAATGGCCCCCTCACGCCCAGATCCTCCTCGAGGAGGTTGAATACGGCTGGCGGCCGGAAATTTGAGAACATGTTGATGAGCCGTGTATAGACCTCCTCGAGTATCGAAGATTGTAGCTTCGAACCATAGGCCCGGTTCGATCTCTCCACGATGTCCACCGTACCTGGATGAGCGAACGATTCAGCATCGAAGAGTCCGGCACCGCCGGAGTGATCAGCGTCCGCGTGGCTGATGAATATGCGCTTGATCAGCGACAGATCGTTTATGCCGTGATCGGCCAGCATGCGGACCACATCGTCATGATAGATGCCATAGCCAGTATCGACGAGCATGACCTCTTCAGGCGATACCAAGGCAAAGACGCTACCCCCGCAGGGCAACTGAAAGCAGTAGAGCCCCGCCTGGTTGCTCATGTCCAGGTGCTGCACGTCCGCGTAGAAACCTTTACCCGTCGTGGCCTTGATCGTTTTGCCGGTCTGTAAAACGCTGTTGAAGACCAGTTTGGGGTCTTCCCCCTGGTTGTGCAGCTCCTGCACGATGTGATTGATGTCCGAGAGAAGCCGGAGAAGGAATTGGTCCTCCGTATCCCCGATCAGTTGCCGGAGTTCCTGGGCGAACCGGATGTAGAAGACAGTGTCATCGAGGTGTTTACCGGTCGTGTCGTATTCCAATATCTCCATGGGATACTTCGATTTTAGCTCCTCCAGGAGACCCTGGACCAGCGAGCCATCCTCGATGGTCAAGCTGACCGTCAAGCGTTCCGGGAACTTGCCCCGGTCATCGAAATCGAGAAATGCGATATTGCAGCGCGCCGAAGTGGTGCTATGTAGGAACTCGAACAACGCACCGGGCCGGTTGGGCAAGTAAACGTTGAACTTGAGGAAGCTTGGTACGGCCAGCGAATCTTGGAGGTATCCAAGCAGCTCCAGCTCCTTCTTGATCCGCTCATAGACATCATCGGCGCACCGGATCTCGAAGAAAACGGTGTATGGGTCTATCCTCCGATCATAGTGGATGCGGTCCACGTTTCCGTGATATCTGGTGACGATCTCGGCTGCTTTGTGCAGCGCCCCTGGCTCGTCTGGCATGTGCGCCACGAAGTAGAATACCTTCTGCATCACAAGGCCCCGGGGCACGATAGCTCCCGTCGGCTTAATATCTTGGGGCGATTCAACCGAGCTGAGCACGTTACCTGTCGATGAGATCCTTCATCAGATTCCAAATGGAGAGCGTGTGAATCGAAAAGGAGGGATGGCAGATTTTCCTTCTGACCCACATTCTAGAGACTATTCGTTAGGGAATTTTATCGGCCTGCAGCTTGACCATCCTCATTACTTCCGAATCGTTGATGAGCTTATCTGTGGACCAGTAGAAGTGCATATATGCTATGAAATCCGACTTGAGGAAATCCAATTGTGTGGAATTACTCTGCCCTGGAAAATCATAGAGAAGAGCAAATTCATGGAACTGGTATAACTGCCCGATCTTACCTACGTCTACGGTTGTGATTGTTGCGTTCGACGGATCCTTTGCCCAGCTATTGATCGCCTTCTCCATCGTTAGAAGAGCTTCATTATCGCTCGAATAATGGTACAGAATCAGCTGGACCCTAACTTCCCCCGATTCGTTCCCATGTTGGAACCAACGCACGACGGAATCGGATGAATTATGGGTGTCCAGAATATAATTGTCCCCCATAAAGGCCGTCCAATTATCGCCCGGAATCTCGGAGGCGCTAAGAATCGTACGTTCCGACGGAGTCCCGCTCTGGCCATAGAATAGTAATATCCCACCTATCACAATGATCGCCAGTAGTGCGACAGCTATCAGATGGGCCTTCTTCATTTCCGCACGTGAATTAATGCTCAATACTGGGATTTAATGTTGATTGCCATTCGTGGCTCCTGTGAATCGATTCATTTCTTGTGATCCTTTAGGTCAGAGGGGATGAACAAGTCTCAAAAACAATCGTATAATATCAGACCAGAGAGACTGACCTTTCCTTCTTCCCCAAGATCCTGTGGCGATTTCGTTAAATCATGCTGCGCCATGTTGTGAGGCAATGTGCCGCATCTTCGTCATGGCCGCCGCAGCAGACGTTCCCCCGGCGATCAAGTCGCGATTGCTCCGGGAATTTTTCCAATCCTCGGCCGAGACCTATTCTGGAGGGTGGGGGATAGGATACTTCACGGACGAAGGTACGATGGTGGTCAAGGAGCCCATCAAAGCTACGGACTCTTTTGCCCTGGCCGGGGCGATACGTAGGGCGGAACCGGGTTTTATCATGGCCCACGTCCGGAATCCCACTTCCGGCGACAAGAATGTCCTCAACACGCATCCCTTCCAGAAGGACGGATGGCTTTTCTCCCACAACGGGACCCTGGGGAACCCCCACGGACTAAAGGCCAGGCTGCTGGAGCGCTATTCCGAGGATCTTCAGGGAGACACGGATTCGGAGATAATGTTCCATTATCTGCTCCAGAGGATCGAACAGGCCGGCGAGGCCGAGGCTGGAATCCTTGCGGCGATCCGGGAGATGAGCAGGGACCAGAGCGAGGGGACGTCCTCCCTGAACTTCGCAATGACGGATGGAACCGTCCTTTTCACGCTTAGGAAGGCATTCACGAACTACCAAAAGTATCCGATGAACTTCGCTAACCTGGACAGTCTAGATATGGCCGGGGACAAAAAGGTACTTCGCGATCGCGATTCTATGATAGCCACCGTAGTATCCTCAGAACCATTCACGCCGGGGGAATGGCGCGGCCTGGAAATGGGAGAAATGCTCATCGCCACCGCTGAAGATCAGCGTATTGTGAAGGTGTGAGCGGTCACCTCTTGGATGACTGCTCTCATTTTGTTTTGAGTGAAGTGAGCACCTCATGTGACGATATCCGCACGAGTCGTAAGATTCCGTGTGTCTTGAAAGGAAGGGCGTCTATCGAATATCGAGATATGCCGAGATGCCACCTGATTTGCGGAGATATCCAAAACTATGGTCTGAACTTGACCGCGCGTCGGATGACTTGCTTGATCCCAATGGCGATGTCCATGAAGTTGATCCTTCCCACCAGCATATAAGCGATGGTGAAGGAGAAATACGGGAACAGGTAGATCCAGTTGAACATACCGAACGCGATCATGCCGAACAGGGCGAAATCGCTGAATGGCCGGTAGTGGCAGAACTTCTCGGCGAGATCACCGAGATGATGTTTGTGCGCATAACCGTCGACTATCTCGTCCACAAACCCGGCGAAAAGGAACAGGGCGATCGGGACAACCAGGAACGTGACATTCGTGTCCAGCATGAACACCCCCATCATCCCGAAGGCTATGGCGGAACCAGCTGCGAAAGCGACGTTATCGATCTTCTTCGCCAGCACCAAGCTGATGATCATTGCGATGAAGAACGCGGTGGAGAAGGGGCTATCGAAGGCCATCAACGTGCCCATCAGCACGCCGGCGGTGATCGCGACCAAATTCGCGGACCGGATCGAGAATTCGTGTTCGTCGTATGCCTGATCGATGTATTTTATGGCATATCCTAGGAAGGCGAATGTTACAATGAGTATGATCGGATCCATCTGATGACCTTTTTTATTATTGTCGGGCCAGGCCTCTAGACCAAACGACCATCGACCAGTATTCCTGGTCCGAAGTCTTGCCCGAGGCGTTCAATCCGTTCATTATGGAACGGTCGACGCCGGAACTTGGATGCATAGGCATGCCCCAATCCGATATTAACACATTGCTATAGAACAGGACCGTAAAGTAACTCTCACTGTCCATCAGTAACCTATT
Organism: Methanomassiliicoccales archaeon; assembly: GCA_050014375.1. GTDB lineage: Archaea > Thermoplasmatota > Thermoplasmata > Methanomassiliicoccales > UBA472 > DASXVU01. Next base: position 5,589 of record JBEKDM010000083.1, read on the forward strand.
GGCTGGCCATTCTCCTCTTTCATTTCGCCGCCATTGACCGGGGGGTCAACAGCAAACCGCTCTTGATATACGTACGAAGGAATCAAACGATCATGAAACGCCCTAATGCTCCGTTTGTATTGTTGATCGGATTGCTCGTGGTGGCTGTCAACATGGCAGTTTTAATACAACCCGAACAAGGCAGCACAGTTGCTGGTCTTCAATCGTTCAACAGTTACTCGGAGCTGAACTCTTATCTCGATAACAATTCAGTGACGAAAGGGCTTGTCGCTAGTCCCTCCACTGACCAGACCTCGATGACTGGGACGGCTACTCAGGACCATTCGACCACGAACGTGCAGGTGGCAGACGTCCAAGAGGAGGACCGCGTGATCACTGATGGAGTTTTCATTTACTCTGCTGGCCAGACAACGGTTAGTGTTGTTAATGTCTTCCCAGCATCGGAAATGAGGAATGTTTCCTCGCTCAACATGAGCCAGATTCTCGAATCCGGACAAGCGTCCTCGATCTACATAATGGGACTATACTTAACAGAGGATAAGCTTGTGGTTATATGCCAGCAATCTTCATATTCACACAACGACAAGATCTACGCCCAATCCGTGTTGGCCCCTGCCTATCAGTTGTGGACCACAAGAACAACGGTCAGCATCTTTGATATGAGCGATCCCGGTGCGCCGCTTCTGAAGCAGACCGCCGGGATCAGCGGAACATTCACGACCAGCAGGATGCATGGCTACGATCTTTACGTTTTCTCGACACAGTACGCATGGGATTCTGCCAGCGGTAGTGCGGCGATCCCTTCTTCGTTCGAGGGCGGCAATGACGTGCAGTTCGAACCGGGTAAAATCCTATATGATCCTCAGACCGTAGAGGTCAGCTGCTTCCTCAACTTGATCAGGCTGAACGTGGCTAACGCAGATTCAGATGAAATGTCCTTCCTTACCGGATACAGTTCAGTGCTTTATGTGTCTGAGGACAACATCTACGTGACCTATGCCCATTATTCATACTCCATGCCGTCTATGATGGATGACGGTGTTGTTTCCAGTTCAACCCCGGCACAATCATACACGACCATTTATAAAATCGATGTTGCTGGATCGGGAATGCAGTTGAAAGCCTCTGGCACCGTGCGCGGGACACTCGTCGACCGCTATGCCATAGACGAAAGGAACGGATACCTGCGGATCGCCACCACCGACTACAGCAACGGCACCCAGACGCTGGTCTCAGTGACATCATCCAACTTGTCGCTGGTGGGCCAGATCGGAGGCATAGGAAAGGGCGAAACGATGCAGTCCTCTCGGTACATCAATGATACTCTCTACCTTGTCACCTATCGTCAGGTCGACCCCCTCTTCGCCATTGATCTAAGTGACCCGAAGACGCCCATGATACTCGGAGAACTGACGATGCCCGGATTCTCCACCTACCTCCATCCAGTTGACGGGATGCACCTGATCGGTCTGGGATTCGAAGGTCACAGTATGAAGGTCTCACTGTACAATGTGAGCGATAGGACCCATCCGATGGAAGAGCAGAAGCTGCTACTGTCCAACTTCAGCTATTCTCCCGCATTATACGATCCACACGCAGTTACCTTTGATCCATCAAGATCGTTGCTGGTCGTACCGGTGTCTGGCTATGACGACGGGAGCTATCAGTACCACTGCGCGGCCTATGTGTTCAACACATCAGGAGGTATCTCCTTGGTCGGGATGGTCGGGTCCAACAACAGCGGCGGGGTGGACCGGACTTTGTACGTCGATGATACGCTCTATGTATGCTCCCAGTATTGTATTTCATCGTATCGAATGAGCGACCTGTCCTACCGCGGTGCGATCGTGCTCGGGACCTATTCACCATATTGGTCGTGGTACTGCGGCGGTGACCTTATCCCGATGGCGTTGGGGATCAAATGAGAGGGATTAATCTACCAGAGCCCTATCGTGGCATAGAGGATATCGAATTGCGCGTGGAACTCGACAAGAAGGCGCTGTTCGCGCTCGCATCGGATACCCGCATGGACATCCTAAAAACCCTACAACCCAACCGCAGGACAGTGTCCCAGCTCGCGGAAATTGTCGGGGTTGACAAGGCAGCAGTACATCGGCATCTGAAGAAACTTGAGGAAGGGGGATTCGTGAAGCGCGAGGAGGACCACGGCTTCGTCTACTATGGGCTGTCATGGAAGGCACGTGACATACTGTCACCCAATGAGAATACGAAAATTGTTTGTTGTGCTCATTACCGTCTCGATCGTAATGATCGGCGTGGTCATCCTGATGATGTATATGGCGGATCCTGGGATCAATGGCGGGTCTCAGGGGACTCCGGTCGTCCAACAGGCCGACCAACAGGGTGTGAGCCCAGATGTATCCAAATCAACACAAGCCCCAGGCACCGACCTTCTCGGCTCTTTGGCCCCCCTCTTCATCGCCGTACCCATTTCAATGATCCTGATCTTGTTAGCGTATCGCAAGAGCGTCAGGCCCAGGCAAGGGGACCCGCCGCAAGAGCCCGAATCGTATGGGGAACCATCGCTGAGAGAGGACGACTGAGGTTTGTAAGTCGATTTTCGATGTTTTTCGTACTTTAATTTATCCCATCCAAGACATATTTTGTCGATTGATAACAATCAATCCCCAGTTACTCTTTCGCCTATTGCCCTGACAAGGGTGGAGGTGGGCATTCATGGCAAAGAAGGACAAGAAGGCCAAGGAAAGCTCGAAGCCAGCTGAAAAGATCTAAAGGTGACCAAATTCAGGGGGTTTCCAATGCTGACTCTTTCCGGGGTCCGCAGCCTTTCAGATTATTCCTCATTATCGAAGTCAACCCTGTATGACACATGCGATTAATCATTTCACAGATTTTGAAAGGCGGATACTAATGTCAGGCACTTAGTTCAATGATGGAAATTGCACGAAACCATAAATATGCCCGGAGAGTTTGGCGTTTCCAACGCAATCTGGGAACATGTCTGGCATTTCAGCAGGTCCGTCGTCGGTGCGCCATGTTAGGTCGTTCGGCCACAGGAGTGTCCGAAGGTGAGGACGCTCGGTATTTTCGTCGACCGGCAGGCCTTAAGCTATTCACGCAAACTCACCCTTCTCATCAAGTGCCGTGATACGGCGGAAGTCATGGGTTACCGTTCTTACTTCATCTTCCCGGTAGAGATCAAGAAGGTACCGAAGACCGATGCACTGTTCATCCGGAGCCGGACCGACCCGCTGAACATTTCCTTCATAGCCTCCAAAATGGCGGAGATGCACGAGATTCCGGTCATTGACGATCCGCGGTCGATCCAGATATGTTCCGATAAGGTCAATATGTACCTGCATTTGATCAAAGCGAACGTCCCCGTTCCTCGAACCGAGTTCATAAGGAAATCGGATTTCAGCGAGGACCTGATGGGTCGGCTCCTAGACGCCATGGATGGATCGCTGATACTCAAGGAACCTTCCACCACGTTCGGGAACCGGGTGAAGAAGGTCACCGCCCTGACAGATGCTCATCGCATCGCCGGAAGCTACCTGAAAATGTCCGACTGGATAGTTGCCCAGGAGTACATCGAGAGCGATGAGGATTGGAAGATCGGGGTTCTCGACGGCGAATTGCTGTATGCGTGCCGGTATGTGCTCCCCACGGAGTCGCAGAAGATCGTGGCCAGTGAGGAGGGTGAGATACCCGATTACGCATCGGAGGGCGTACCGCAGGACCAGGTCCCCGGAGAGGTCATCGAACTGGCCATCAAGGCGGCCCGCGCCATCGGGGATGGGTTGTACAGCGTCGACATCAAACAACGTGGCGGCAGACAATTTGTAATAGAAGTTAATGATAACCCCTCCCTTGAGAGCGGTGAGGACGAATATTATCCTCATATTTATAATCAAATCATCTCAAACTTGATGGAAAGGTAATGGCATGAGCGATGAATGGTACGATAAGGCCACCGAGGTCTGCCAGCAGTGTGGTGGCCGCTGCTGCATGAACGCCCACCCGCCACTGACGGACGAGCGGATCAGGATATTGACCGATAACGATGTGTCATGCGACAACATCGAGTTCGCCGGATACAAGAGATTGAAGGTCAAGGACGACAACATGTGCGTCATGTTCAAAGATAACGGTCTGTGCGCTATCCATGGCTTCAAACCGGAGACCTGCGTGGCCGGTCCGTTCACTTTTGACGTCAAGGAAGGCGTCATCGAGATCTACATGAAGAAGGAGTCGATTTGCCCGCTTGTGGCTGTGCTGAAGCAGGACTGCAAGGCGTATGACGAGCAGTACAAGATGGCCGTCGAGAAGATCATCCGGGTCGTGGCGTTCTTGCCCGAAGAGGAGCTCTGGACGGTCTGCAGGATCGAAGAGCCTGACACCGAGAAGGTCGAAGACCTGATCATCGGGTGAATGATGTGACCATCGGCACCGAGCACGAGTATTCGATCAACGACCGGGACTTCCGCCCATTGCCGATCAACGACAGATTAATCCAGGACCTCAACGGAGAGATCGTCAACGAGTTCCAGTTCGGCGATGTCAACCTCTCCAAAGAGCTGCAGAAGAACGTCATCGAGATCGTTCCCACCGTGCCCGGCACTTCGGTCCATGGCCTCGAGGGTACGCTGTACGGAGGCCTGAGGCGGTTATGTCAAGCGACTCACGACCAATACCGTTTCCTGGGGTTGGGGATGCACCCCCTACTGAAATTGGAGCAGACCGCGGTGTGGGACCATGAGGACAAGGAGATCTATGAGGCCTACGACCGCCTGTTCGACATCAAGCAGCATGGCTGGCTAAACATCCAGGCGATCCAGATAAACGTGCCTTTCAGGAACGGCGAGGAAATGGTCCGTCTTTTCAACCGCACCCGGGCGATGATCCCCTATCTGGTGGCGATCGGTGCCAGCTCCCCCTATATCGAGGGCAGACTCACGGAGAACGCAGACAACCGCCTCCTTTTCTATCGGGAGAACCAGCGCAAGATGCCGATCTTAGCACACGGTGTGATCCCAGAGAAACTTAGCGCCAAGCAGGACTACCTCGACATCCAACAGGACATGTATCGAGAGTTGAGAAAACACGACGCGGAGATATTGTGCCATGAATGGGTCGATTCCCGAGGCGTCATCGTCAGGTTCTCGCGCAACTGCGTGGAGATCAAGGCCATCGACGAACAGGAATGCCTGCATTCTGATATGGCGATAAC
>JBEKDM010000084.1:0-10697 GCA_050014375.1 Methanomassiliicoccales archaeon
TTGATGTTGTTGTAGACGTCGTAGGCGGTGACCACAACTCCGGCAGTCCACGCGGTTCCGCCAGTGCAGCTACCTGGAACACCGGTCATGGTGAAATGGTGGATCGCAGTTGGTTTGATCACAATGCTGCCGGAGGACCCGGTCCTTCCGGCCGCCGTTGCTGTCAGGGTTATTGTCTGGGCGGTGTTGTCCTTAACATAGATGGTGGCGACACCGGAGCTCAGGACATAGGTGGTGGTTACGGTCGCATAGCCGTTATTGGTGTAGAAGACCGCAACGCCGGAGTTGGTCATGGTGACCGTGGAGCTGTCGGTGGTGACCGTGTTATTGTACGCGTCCTTGGCGGTAACTGTCCCGGTCCAACCAACTCCCGCGGTCTGCGGGGTGGTGGAATAGACATAATAGTGGTGGATCGCGGCTGGATTGACTGTGATCGCACTGCTCGACAGCGATACGGCACCAGTGGTTATGGTGATGGTGCGGCTACCGGCGGTGACCAGAGTGAACCCTGCCCCAGCGAAGGTATGCACGCCGTTGTCCAGACCAGTACCGCTAGTGAAGGTGTATTTGCTTACGGAGGTGAATGGCAGTGTTGCTGTGCCGTCGGTGGAGGTGAAGTAGACCTGACCATTGAAGTCGATCTTGATGTTATTGAGGGTGTCATAAGCGGTGACCACCACTCCTGCGGTCCAGGCGGTTCCGGCAGTGCAACTTCCCGGGACCCCGGTCATGGTGAAATGGTCCAGCGCGCCGGGGCTCATCAATAGTCCATTCGCACCCTGTGATTGTCCCGCAGGGAAAACGCTTCCCGGGGCGGGGAAGTTCGAGGCGGCATATGCATGGCCTCCTATTCCCGCGTTCGCACCATAGAGCCAATCCACACCGATGGTGGTCGGCGCCACGAGTCCCAGGAATGTTATGGAGGTCAGGGCGGTGCAGTAGTAGAACGCATGGTTCCCAATGGTGGTGAGACCGCTTCCGAAGGAAATGGTGGTCAGGGCGGTGCAATATTCGAACGCCCAGTCCCCTATTTGCGTAATACCGTTTGGTAGGGTCACGGAGGTAAGGGAGGTGCAGCCGCCGAACATATTATACCCGATGGAGGAAAGCCCATTTCCTATGGTCACGGAGGTCAGTTTATTGCAGTTGCTGAACGCACTGTCCCCGAGGGAGACGACACTGTTAGGGATGGTTATCGTGGTCAGAGAGGTACAGGATTGGAATGCTCCAGTCCCGATGGTGGTGACACTACTGGGGATTATAACAGAGGTCAGTTTGTTGGCGTAGGCGAACGCATTGTTTCCGATGGCGGCGGTCGCATAAGCGCCCCCTAATGTGGAAGGGATCGTGATCGCTCCGCCTGAGCCAGTATATCCTGTGATAGTGGCAACGGCGGGGCTGCCACTCGTTGTATAGGTGTAGTCGCCATCCTGGGCTGCGGCCACCGTATCTGTGGCAACAACGAAGAATGTGGTCGATAGTAGCATAAAGATAAAAATTATAGATTGAACTCGTATTCCTGTTACGTTCCCCATTGAAGCTCCCATCCCTGATATCGAGGCTCATCCGATACAAATGAGCTGGAATTCAATATCCAAATCTATATCTTAATGATTTGCTAACGTCCGATGGTGCGCCGGGTCTCAGGATTTCCAAATGATTGTCTAAGATGTTGATTTGGATCGCGTTAGTTATGAAGCAGGCTAATGAAAAAGTAAGGAGGAAGGGGTCAGATTAAATGATTTATCCTTCAGAAAATTACCCAAATCATTCTAATGGAGTTTGGGTAAGTATTCGCCGTAGATGCCTTTTCACTAAATTCGCGACGCCTTCAGGTCCTACAACTTACCCTTCACATTTTGACTGCCGCTCATTTTCTTTGATTCAGCGGACCCCTTTATCCATGAATTCTTTTCTTTCACTCCTGCGCCCTTCACCCCAACTGTTTCCTCCGAGTTAGGCGTGCTCTCCATTTCGCCCGTCGCCCTCTTCGCACCTACTCCCGCGTTCTCCACTCCTTTGCCAATTTCAATGATGCCCTTTTTCTTGTCCAAATGTGCAATGCTCTTCTCTTCCCCCTTTGCCCTCTTTGCCCCTACACCTGGATTGTCTGCCCTGATACCTACCTTATCCCTCATATTATTCTTGTGTTTCATAATATTAACCCTATATTAACAATTATACCAGCACCCTTAAAAGACTTATTGGGCTAAAGTAAATTGAACATTAATCAAAATCCTGACGTTTGTTCATTCTTTTCAGTTTAATTAGATTGTGACAAATTGATTATGATAATTATATCCGTCCAAAATGACCATACATACTACTATTATAAAAAAAGCACAAGGTAATCGAATTATCCCTCCATGACTATATTCTTCACAATCTGGATGACAAAAATCAAATCCTTAACCCGAGGAATCTAGACTTGAAACTGATGCGCTCATATAGCACGTTTCTTCAGAGTTGGAGATCATGGTCTAACAGATCTCAATTAGTGGACAGTGTCAATTGATTTCTTTGGCAATTAAAAAGGAAGGCATTGGAAAGGGATTGAGAACTCGGCCGAGAATCAATATAAGCGGAGGAGTGAAGAAATCGAAAAATAGGTTTCGAGGGAATCCTCACTCGCCATGAACCCCTTCAACATAGAATGAAGAAGATGGGTTTTCGGCTGTGCACCAGGAGTGCCCTGCCTGATTTCGGCTGATTACAATGTGCCCGTGGAAATGATCCGATCCTTGTTATTTCCTGGTCTTGGCATAGCTGCCCGTTATCGTTCCTGAGCCTAATGACCTGTAGGTCGTTCGGACGCCGCTGTCATTTCAAAAAACACGATCGTAATTGTCGCCGCATATTCCAGGGAGCGTTAGTTTAACCATCGGCCAGGACCTATGAAGCATAGATGTCGATCAAGAACTTTAATCTCAGCTTTCGTCGGTTGAGTAGGTTAATTGATATAGTAGATAGAAATTGACTGACCGTCAGTCGAAGGTATTCAATGCCCCGTTCAACCAAAGCTGCAACCGACCGTCGCCTCGAGTTCATCAGTGCGGCCGAAGCGCTGTTCAACGAGAAAGGGTTCGAGAACACCTCCATAGACGACATTGTCCAGCGTATCGGCGTTGCCAAAGGTCTATTTTATTACTATTTCAAATCGCGGGAAGAGCTCCTAGCGGCAATCGTCGACCGCATTCTCAATGAGATGGAGAGGGTCGTCATCCAGGCCACAAAAAAGGAAGGTCTGACCGCGATGCAGCGTTTGCAGGAGATGTCCACATCCTCGGATTTCATACGCGCACGGTCGGGCAAATTGATGAAATACTTCCACGAGGAGCGCAACCAGGCGCTGCACCTTCAACTCGAGGTAAGGACCATGAAGTTCCTGGTACCGGCCATGGAAGCGATAATCAAACAGGGTGTGCAAGAGGGACTGTTCTATACGCCATACCCGCGGGAGACGGCCATTGCCTTGTTCGGAATGAAGAGCGTCATCGCTCACACCAATACAGGCACTGATTATTGCGAGGATGCGGAAAGGAGCATTCAGATCATCTCATTCCTCTCGGAGCGCCTCCTGGGAGCCAAGGAAGGGACCTTCCTAGAGTTCTTGAGAGAGATGAATCACCAGAGCGCGGAAAACGGCTGCGGGAAGTAATTCACAATCAAACAAGGAAGTGTTATGTTGTTCGCAAAGAGAAAAATGGAAAAGGAAGACGTAAAACCGTTGACCTCAGAGGAGCGGGGCAAGCACCGCACCCGTAATTTCATCATGATCGGCCTGGCCCTGGGAATGCTGGTGTCCAGCCTGGACCAGACCGTTGTCGGTACCAGCCTGCCCAAGATCGTGGGTGACCTGGGCGGGATGAACCTTTTCGCGTGGCTGTTCACCGGATACATGCTGGGCGAGGTATTGGCCATACCGGTTGCCGGCAAGATGTCGGACCGTTATGGAAGGAAACCGGTCTTCCTGGCAGGCATGGGCCTGTTCCTCGGCGGATCGATCCTGGCAGGCATGTCCAACTCCATGGAGATGTTGATCGCCTGCCGTTTCGTGCAGGGTCTGGGCGGCGGCGCCATTATGCCGGTGGCAATGGCCACCGTGGCCGATCTGTACGCTCCCACCGAACGCGGCAAGATCCAAGGCATGCTGGGCGGCATCTTCGCCATAGCCAGCGTCATAGGTCCATTCCTGGGTGGGTTCATCGTCGACAACCTGGACTGGCGCTGGGTGTTCTACGTGAACCTGCCAGTAGGCATTCTGGCCATCGCAGTCACGTCCATGAAGTTCCCCAACCAGGAGAGCGACACGACCAAGCGCATCGACTATACAGGGATGGTCACTCTCGCCTCCACCCTGACCCCAGCCTTGCTGGTCATGACCTGGGGCGGATCCACGTATGCCTGGGGCAGCGTCGAGATCATCGGCATGACAGTCCTATCAGTACTGTCGTTGATCGCGTTCATCATGAACGAGCGCAGGGCTGAGGACCCCATATTGCCATTAAGGCTGTTCAAGGAGCCCATCTTCACCCTGGGCAGTATGGGGCTGTTGATCATCTCTATGGGGCTGTTCGGAGTAATAGCCTTCCTACCCATGTTCCTGCAGGCGGTGATAGGTATGAGCGCGACCAGCAGCGGCGAGACGCTCATCCCGCTCATGATCGGGGTCATGATCACCATATTGGCGAGTGGATTCCTGCTGAAGCGCACCGGTTACAAGGTGTGGCTGATCATCGGTCCGCCTCTCTCAGCGTTCGGCCTGTACATGCTGTCCACCTTGCATGCGGGCAGCTCGCAGACGGACGCGGTCATCTACCTCATCATCATCGGCATGGGGCTGGGCGCGGTCATGTCCAACTACATGGTCGCTGCGCAGAACGTCATGAATAAGAAGGAGATGGGCGTGGTGACCTCGTCCATGACCCTGTTCCGCAGCATTGGCGGTACCATAGGAGTCACCATCCTAGGAGCGATCGTCAACCAGCGCATGGTGCAGGAACTCGGTCAGAATCTGCCAGCTGGAGCAATGTCAAGCCTACCGACCACCGATGTGAACTCCATCGGCGGGCTATTGATGTCGCCCTCGGCCGCCGCCATTCCCGGCCCGATATTGGATTCGATCAGGCTCTCCCTCAGCAACAGCATCACTTACATGTTCCTCATTGGAGCGGTCATAGTGATGTTCGCCCTGGTAACCAGCGTGTTCATCAGGGGGGTGCCGCTGAAGAGCGCTGACGAATATCATGAGAGGGAAACCAAAGAAAAGGAAATCATCAAGGGCTCTCTAATCGCTGAAGTAGCGGTGGCAATAGAGATCCCTCCGACCTCGAAGTCCGTCAAGAAATGACCTTCCAAACCATTTTCAATTTCATTTCCCTTATTTATTCCCTTGGAAGTGTCGCGATCGCCTCTTTTCAAGATTCGAGGGTCTGTTCGATATCGACATGCCAGCTACCATAAATCGGGAGTATTCCTTCAGGGAGTGGTTATCAAAACCAATTGGTGACCAGAAACAGTTTAAATAGAGCACAATAATATGGACTGGCGCGCCGACCGTAATGAATGACGGGAAGTTTGGTGTCGGATCCCGCGGCCGGTCGCGCATCACCCACTCACGTTTCAGAGTTATTAAGGTTTTCGGTTACTCATATTTTCTGTAGAATATACTGGATGATGCTACTTCTCGTCATGGTGACTTTTTTTTCAATCTTCGCACATCTGAAAACAGCTAAGTTCATCTGTTGTTTTCTTCACCCTTGACAAGAGGTTGAAGTCATTTATTCGTTGTAAAGATCAGAACCCCCAGTTGCCGATCATCGGTAGGATAAGAACCAAAAGGGACTTCGATCAATGGATTGGACCGAGGTCTGGGGGGTAGGTTGTCGGAGATTCGCCTCGAATGGTTCCAGACCTCGTAAGATAATATTCCTGCTCTTCGTCTACTTCCTGGATCTCAAGATCCGCGCGGTCTTCAGCCTCCTTCCAGCGTGTTATGGTCAGAAATCGATTGACAGGGTATTTGAATCGTGAGCGCTGTTTTGCACTTGTTTTGTAGGTGAGACCTGAGGTTCCTAAACATACATCCTGCACAATTGATACTATTGATGATAGTACCATTTTTATAGGGAACGCTCATTGACTGAATCCTATAGAATGTGACTGAACCGAATCAGGATCAGCACATGACTTTCGTCAGGTGAGATCATGCCAAAATGTTGGAATTGCGGAGCCGAGGTTCCCGAACAAGCTACGTTTTGCCCCCAGTGTGGAAAGACATTTGTGGCGACTTCCCCGAGTACCCCGCAGCCATCCCAATCATATGGTCAAGCACAATCGAATCAATATCCTCCATTCCCATACTATCCTTATCCCCCACCACAGGTGAGCCAGTTGGAGCAAAAGGTCGACGGCCTTCGCAGACTGTTGATCGCCGTCCTGGTCCTGCAGATCTTCTTTGTCATCCTGATATTCGCATAAAGACAATAAGATATCCGGAATCGAAATCCACGCAATGCTGACCGCATGGAAGGCGAAGTGATCTGGTAGGATTGACCGACAGGTCGGGCAACCAGGCAGACGGACTGAATGAAAAATGGTCATTCGATTGTCTAGGGTAGATTAAATAATGCGATGCTTCTGATGATTTTCGTGCGTCTCGGACCATTTTCGTATGATTATGACCTTATTGATATTGAGGAATCAAAAGGACATACCTTCAAAATTTAGGTTTCGCTCCGTTTTTACATTGTCATATCTAATCTGACATTTTCGCTTCACAATGTGTCGTCGATCAATGCAATTGGTTCCCGCAATTAGGACAGAACTGATGCTCCACCGAAACATGTGTTCCACATCTGGGGCAAACCTTGACCTCAGGAAATGTCTGGTATGGGGTGACTTGATATGGTTTCCCCCTCCTCAAGACCAGGACCAGAATCGCTAACGCCACAATGACGACGACCACTACCGCAATAATTGCTATGAATATCACCGAGTTAGATCCGGAGTCTATGATCTGGACATTGCCGGCACCGAACTCATACACGACCTGGGTCCTACCATTTTCACTTGACGGGGACGCCCCTCCGGCTGGCCTATCGCTATTGTCGATGATAAGATAATACTCGGTCCCGACCTGCAGGTCTCCGACCTTGCTGGCGATGAAAGCCGTGGAGGCATTAAGCTGGCTCATCACTAGATAGGAGAACGATGCACCAAGCTTATAGCTCTCGAAATTGACCTTGTCCATGACCAGCACGTCCACGTTCGGTCCGTATAGCACCGTCACGTTGCAGCTAAGGCCGGCTCCCTCAAGTGCTCTCACTCCTTTGAGCAGAAGATAACCGTCGGGTTCGATGGTCCTGATGCCACCGTTATAAATAACGCTGAACGTGGCCGCATCGGCTGCAAAAGGAATGACCGAAAATACCAGGAGTGCGGCCATCATTACCGATGGTAAATATTTCATGGACGTGCGCGTGCTTCCACCATATATCCATTCGGTTCGACTTTATTTATGTCTTTTTCAATGATCGGGACATCAATTCTTGATCGAAGATCCGAGTTCGGTCCAAAGCGTAACTCAAGTTGATTGTATCGGATTCTACCATCATGGTTCTTGCCCCGACGATGGGGAGTTCTGGAGGTTCTCTTCCTGTTATTGAATAGCACCATCACTCGACAACAATGCCCTTCAAGACAGCCCCAACAATCACTAGTGTCAGATCAACACATCCATATGAAGATCAAATCCCGATATCACTACTTGTCTTGTTATGTTCATTATCCTGGTTTGATTTATATTGAACGAAGCGGTCTTTGCACACCGCTCCGCCCTATGCTTATCTTGACATGAAGCCCTTAGCTCACCCCAATTTCTTACCACAATTGCTGCAGAACGGCGCCTCCATGGTCTCCGCCCCGCAATTGGGACAGTTCTTGTACGTGGTCTGAACTTGAGGTGATGCTTCCCCAACCGGTGCAGAATAGGTCGCTACGGGAGTGATCGGGGGCTGATTCGCCAATTCCCTATGCTTGCGTCTTCTTATGGTCACGAACACCACCACCAGAACGATGGCTATGGCGATCACCACGATTAGGATCAATATCAAGGCCATAATGTCGTTGGACTTGCTGGTCGAGATGTTCCCGACCGCCAGACCTGCCCCGGATACCTTAACGTTCACGCTCTTGGTATCGATGCCGGGGCCGCTGACTGTCAGGATGTGATCACCGGAAGAAGCCAGGATGGCAAAATCACCGTTGGCGCTGGTCTTTACTGATGTGCCATTCTCCAGAGCGACCGTTATGTCCGCCAACCCTTTCCCGTCCGGGTCGACCACCTTTCCGGTGACCTGGAACATGGCAATGGTCTGGACCCCAAACCAGGTGGGTGTGGTGAATCCCAAAGCGCCTCCGATATAACAGATCTTCAAATTGGCATTAAAGGAGTATATCCAATGGTCACCACAGGCAGGTGCGTTGCCGTCGAACTGGATCTGGGTCAGGGATTTGCTATTTCCGAACGACCAGTTACCGATGGTCGTGACGCTGCTCGGTATTCTCACCGAGGTCAGATCGCACAAATAGAAAGCGGAGTCGCCGATCTTCGTCACATTGTTCGGTATGACGAACGCCCCGGCCCTAGCGGAGGGGAACTGGACCAAACTGGTCATGTTCTTGTCGTACAGAACACCGTCCAAACTGGCATAATTGGGGTTGCTTACAACTACGTTTATCGTCTTCAGTGCCAGGCAATCGGCGAACGCCGAGCTTTCGATCTTCAGGACATTGGCAGGAACGGTAACAGATGTCAAACCGTTACTATCTGCGAAGGCGGAATCCCCGATGGTGGTGACGTTGTTCGGGATGGTGAACTCCCCGGCTCTGCCCGAGGGGTACTGGATCAAGGTGGTTACTGTCTTGTTGTAGAGCACACCGTTGACACTGGTATAGTTCACGTTGGCGGGGTTCACATCGATCCCGGTCAGGGAGGTGCAATCGTAGAACGCATAGTCGCCGATGGTCTCGATTTTCGCCGGTATGGTGATTGAGGTCAGGGCGGCACAGTTCGAGAACGCATCGAAACCGATGTAGGTGGCGTTATCGGGAATGGTCACGGAGGTCAAGTTTTCACAATCATAGAACGCATAGTCCCCGATGCTGGTGACGTTGGACGGTATGGTGACGGAGGTCAGGGAGGTGCATGAAGAGAACATCTGGAACCCGAGCATCGTGATCGAGCTGGGGATGGCCACCGACGTCAGGGACCGGCAACGAATGAAAGCTGCGTCGTCGATCTTCGTCACGCTGTTCGGGATGATGAACGCGCCGGCCTTGCCTGCAGGGCATTGGATCAGGGTGGTCATTGTCTTGTTGAAGAGCACCCCATTCAAGCTGGCATAGTTCAGGTTACCACTGTTGACATCGATCGCGGTCAGGGCTGAGCAATCAAGGAATGCGTTGTTCCCGATTGAAGTGATGCTCGCCGGTATGGTGATGGAGGTCAGGGATGTGCAAGAAAAGAAAGCCCAACCACCGATCGAGGAAAGACTAGTAGGTATCGTCACCAAAGTCAAGTTGGCGCAAAAGGCGAAAGCAGAAGGGCCGACCGAGATGACACCCAGGGGTATCGTCACCGAGGTCAAGGCCGAGCAGTAAAAGAAAGCGGTCTGCCCGATAGAGGTGATCGAGCTCGGGATCGTCACCGACGACAATGACCGGCAATCGGAGAAAGCGGAGTCACCGATCTTCGTCACGCTGTTCGGGATGGCGAACGATCCTGCCCTGCCGCCGGGATACTGGATCAGAGTGGTCGTTGCCTTGTTGTAAAGCACGCCGTTCAGGCTGGCATAGTTCAGGTTACTGCCGTTGACATTGATGGCGGTGAGCGCTGAACAGCGGTCGAACGCATAGTTCCCCATGTAGGCGACGCTGCTTGGAATTGTAATTGAGGTCAGGGAATTGCAATCATAGAACGCCCACCCATTCAAGGTCGTGACGTTGTCGGGAATGACGAACCCTCCGATCTTTCCCCCGGGGCATGAGATCAAAAAAGTCATATCCTTGTTGAACAGCACCCCGTTCAGGCTGGCATAGTTTAGGTTACCGGTGTTGACATCTATCCCGGTCAGGGAAGCACATTCATAGAATTCACCGTTCCCTATGCTGGTAACATTGCTAGGGATCGTGATGGAGGTAAGGGAGGAGCATTGGGAGAACGTATAGTCCCCGATGCTGGTGACACTGGTGGGGATGGTTATTGAAACAAGTGAGGAACAATATGAGAACGTGTAGTTACCGATGCTGGTGACGCTGGCCGGTATTGTGACGGAGGTCAGAGAGGAGCATGAGGCGAACGCATTTTCCCCGATGGAGGTGACATTATAGGGGATCACCACGGAGGTAAGGGAAACGATGGAATAGAATGCGTTGTCCGCGATGGAAGTTACGGGTTTCCCATCTATCGAACCAGGAATCACGACAGAACCACCCGGTCCGAGGTAGCCAGTAATTTGTACCTCTGTGTCGCCATTAATATATTGATAATTGAAATTACCATTCGATGCCGCCGAGACCACGGTAACGCTGGCAGCCACAAATAGAGAGCTGATCACCAGCATCATCACGAGAATAATGCTCTTTATTTTCCTTTGTTTCCTTATTGCCATTTCGCCTACCGTCCAGATATCTTT
>JBEKDM010000085.1:0-10658 GCA_050014375.1 Methanomassiliicoccales archaeon
GCAGAAGGGCCTGGAGTTCACCCATAGGGCGGGCAAGTACCGGGTCGACCTACTGCCCAAAACGAAGATCGAGATCGTCGTGAGCGATGCCGACTGCCAGAAGGTGGTCGACACCCTCGTCGCCTCCGCCAGGACCGGCGATATCGGCGACGGCAAGATCTTCATAAGCCCGGTCGAGAAGGTGATCAGGATACGGACAGGGGAGACCACCTCAAAGTAGCTCTGACCCACCCTATCAAATCTTTTCCTTTCTTTTTCAATCGAATCCCCTTCCTTAATACCGAACGGTATCAAAATCAATGGAGGTTTGGTTCGGCGACCGCCTAGCCTCTACAGCCAAGGCAGCCGGGTTCGACTCCCGGGCCCTTCGCCAGTAACACCCTTCCAACGGAGATTGCATGTCATCGAAATTCAAGGATGCCCAGATACAACGTCTAAGGGAAGTTGGCGCAGACATTGAGTATCCATCATCCTTCGCGAATGAAGTCGAAAGGGACATTAGCCTTGAGGAGGCCGTTCCACTAATCCCAACCCTGAAGCGAAAGGGATTCAGGGAAACGGCATCATCGGCAAAACGACATCAAATCCAGGCAGTCATTCTTGGAGATTGCCTCTCGCATCTCTCCGAAGGGAGATTATCATCGGGGGCCGGCAGATGAGGCTCTGTATTGTGGGAGGGGCATCGCAAGGTATTGAAGCTACCTACCTGGGCCGCGAGGCCGGTATCGAAACAGTGGTAGTAGACCGTTGGCAGGCAGCCCCGGCGCTATCTTTGGCCGATGAGCCCCACGTACTGGACGTGGTCCAGGAGCCGGTCGCCGCACTGCGGTTGTTCGATAGCTGCGATGCAGTTATTCCGGCGAACGAGGACCCGGAGACGCTTGCTTTCCTAGGGAAGCTTTTCCGTCGTACCAGTGTCCCACTAATTCATGATTTCAGGGCCTATGAAACTAGTTCATCCAAAATCCGCTCCAACCGTTTCCTCAGGCAGCTTGACATACCCATGCCAAGACCCTGGCCGGAATGCGGATATCCGGTCGTCGTAAAACCATCATGTGAGAGCGACAAAACAAGGGTCTCTCATGTTGATGGTTCTGAGCAGATACCGGCGGCAATAGCAAAGGCGCGAGACCGCGATGGGGACTATTTCATCCAGGAGTTCGTGGAGGGGCCCAACATATCCATCGACGTCGTTTCAGACGGCGCCGAACCATTTTCCTTGATCATAACCGAAGTGGCCTTGGATGAGAACTACGATTGTAAGATGGTCGTTTCCCCGTATCAGAACGAGGCCTTTGACCTCGAACGGTTCGAACATATCAGCAGGAAGATCGCCCTGGGTCTCAATCTGCGGGGCGTCATGGATGTCAAGGCGAGTGTCTCAAACGGGATTCCAAAGGTTCTCGAGGTCGACGCCAAGTTACCAAGACAGACCCCGTCGGCCGTCTATCAATCGAGCGGTCTGAACATCATACATATGTTGACCGATATTTTTGTCAAAGGGAGGTCCCCGTCGAGGATTCCGACCAAGGGCCGGGTTTCCACCTGTGAGCACCTGCTATTTGACCGCGGCTTGCTTTATTCGCTCGGAGAGGACGCTCTCATCGGAAAGAATGGTACTGGGCCCTTGAGCATCATCAAGAATTGGTGCGGATTCGACCAAGTGATCACCGATTACAAGCCCGATTCACAAAGATGGATGGCGACTACCATGTGCACCGGCCGAGATTTCAAGGCGGTTCAAAGGAAGCGGATGAACGCATTGTATCGCTTGATGATCCAAAGTGGTGCGAGGGAACATGTGGACTCTACGCCGATGAAGGTGTTCGCATGATCAGTTGGACGGATGGCATTATCGCCCTCCAGATAGGCACCGCCATGATGCTAATGAGTGCGGTCATGGGACTGAACGAAGGTCATCGTGATAACTGTCAGTAAGCCCACGATGCATCGAGTTCCTGTTCTGATGATCAAAAGTATCCGGTTGTTCCGACCAGATCATCTGCCTAGACAGCGGACTTATCATCGATAGAAGCCAATACACCGATCGATCACCCATGAAGGTCGAGGAAGTAATCGCCCATTTTGAAGCGAACAGGAGCGAGATCAATCGCGACGGAATGTCCAGGTATGGGATCAAGGTCGACCAGGCTTTCGGGATGTCGATGGTCGAACTCCGGTCGCTGGCTAAGACGATCGGAAAGGATCATCAGTTAGCTCTTGATCTTTGGGAGACCGGGTTCCATGAATCGCGCCTGCTTTCCACAATCATAGACGTTCCATCGAAGGTAACGGAGGAACAGATGGAGCATTGGGTAAGCGGGTTCGATTCGTGGGACGTCTGCGATCAATGCTGCAGCAACCTGTTCTCAAGGACACCTTTCGCCACCAGGAAAGCGAAGGAATGGGTCCGGAGGGACGAGGAGTACGTGAAACGGGCCGGTTTTGTTCTGATGGCCGCCCTCGCCGTACACGACAAAAAGGCGGCGGATGGGTTGTTCCTCGACTTTCTACTAACGATAGATTCGGACGTGGCGGACGATGATCGGCCTTTCGTGAGGAAAGCGGTCAACTGGGCGTTGCGCCAGATAGGCAAGAGGAACGTCCGCCTGCAGGAGGCGGCGATAAGCACGGCCGAATCGGTCCGATCGAGGGGCACGAAAAGCGCGCGTTGGATCGCGGCCGATGCACTGAGAGAGCTCCAGTCGGAAAAGACAACCGCTATGGTCAAGAAACGCAAAGCGTCAAAGATCGAATAGACGAAAATGCCATACATCGGACCGAGAGATCACCCTAGTCTCGGTTGAGATACGAACAAGACTCTTTATTAACGATGGAGTCACGATGAGCCGTTACGAATAATCGCTCAAAGAAGATGATCGCGATCATGCTGGCGGTCGCAACCATGCTGCCCGGTGTGTTCACAGCGTTGGTGGTCGTACAGGACGGTGGTGCGCAACTATCGTATTATGTATCGACCAACCACGCAAGCTCCATCCATTCTCAGCTCTCCCAAGCGCCAGGAGGATTTGCCTGGGACTATCTTAGGGGGGACGAATATTCTGCTCTCAAGGTGGAATGGACCGCTTTCGACAGGCACATCCTCGACACGAGGGATCTTCCGTTCTCCAGCTTCGAATCCTTGATACTCTCCTATTGTACGAAAAGCTCGATCTCCTATACCTTCGTGGGAACGATCGCTGCTTCGCTGCAACGACAGATCTATTCCGAGGCTGATCTGAACTCGATATGTTCGGCGACGTTCAAGAACACAACATCCGATGGTATCGCCATTGTGCATATCATATTTCTATCTGGATCATTTACCGACCCGGCAGCGGTGGGCATTTCCTTCGCTGCCGACCGGTTCGCCATATTCGGAGTTACCCTTAGTGACATTTACATGCGGGTCGCCATCGCCCATGAGATGGGGCACCTCCTCGGTCTGGTAGCACCGCTGGGTCTCAGTTCACCGTACACGCCGACGAACGCAACGGCACATTACGATTCGGCAGATCCGCCGCATTGCACTTCGAACCCTTGCCTCATGAGACCGATCGTAAGCTCATACGATAGACCGTGCAGCTTCTGCACTGCGGACATGGAGGAGATCAAGAACTCGACCGCACCTTATACGGTTAGCACCATACAACCAACGGTAAGATGGAATCTCATTGCTGGCGGCGTCATTATTACATCGATCCTGGCGATCTCGGCGGTCATCTTTTACAGACGGAATGGTGAGCTTTAACATCACGAGAGGGCGCCTGATCTAGGTTCCAACTCCTCCCAATATGGACAAACCCTCAAGTGATGCTTTTAACCGATAACATAGTTTGGAAGCTTCCATTGATTGGTGGATCTATGATATGAGCAGGTTGACCATCACCTCCCCGATATCGCTCTCGCTTATCTTTAGCTCATAGACTTTGCTCCCATTCTCCTGTACTAACTGGAAACCCAGGGATCCGAGGCGATGGACCAGTCTCTTCCGAGATGTTGAATCGGTCGAAGATAGCTGCACGTCGTACCGGGCCACCGCCTCTAGGAAAAGGGAGCATTCTGTCTCATTGTTCCTGGCTACCAGGGATATCCTGCAATAGGACCGGGAAATGAGCACCGCGAGCGATTCACCAATCTCGTTCCCCTTCGCCCGATCGATAAGGGCGGCGATATTGTACCGACTCATGATTTCCCATACCTCCGGAATACCATGATCCCTGCCATGAGGACGACCACGCTGATCGCGATCACCATCAAGAGGTCGAATATGACCGAAGCGCTGTCGGCCGGGGCACCTCTGGTCCAGAGAGAGGTCAGAGCGTCCGTCACATAATAGCTGGGAACAAACCTCCCGGCCTGCTGGGCGGTAGACGACAGTGCCGAACCGACGAATGTGCCCAGCATCATCTGGGGCATGATGAAGATGAAGGCGATGCCGGTGGCCGCTCCCGGGCTCCTTGCCAGTGTGGCAGTTATCAGCCCGAAGCCGACATTGCACAAGGAGAAAACCAACAAGAGAACCGCTCCCAACATTATCGCACCTGCTCCGACCGCTGGATGATAACCTATGACGAACATAACACTGAACAGAACGAACACCTGTAGGGCGGCGATGGCCATGTTGGCGAGGACCTGACCGATTATGAACTCGGCCGGAGAGGTGGGGGTCATGGCGATGCGCTTCAGCAATCCCTTTTCCCTGTCCACGGTGAACGATTGCGCCACCGTCATCGTCAGGAAGATCGAGGCGTAGGCGAATATCCCGGGGGCCATCAGATCGAACGAATTGATCTGACTAGTCTCCACCGAGGCCGCCGCAAGGCTGATCGGGATTGCCGAGGTGGAGTTGGGCTGTATCGTGTCCTTTAGAACCTGGCCTACGACCGGCGGTATCGCCTGGGTGGCTACCATCGATCCCCTGTCCAGATATATCGGCAGTAAGAAGGTAAGAACCGTTCCATTGTCCTGCAGAGACTGGCAGGACACGCCGAAACCATCCGGAATCAACAGTACCGCTTGCAGCTTTCCTTGGGATAGATCGTCCTGGGCAGTGGCGTTGTCGTTCTGACTTACCGTCAGTATGCCCATTCCTCCCATGTTCTGCATCAGGCGTTCCGACCAGGCGCTGCGGTCCGAGTCAACGACCGCAATGGAGTAATGCACGTTCTGTCCGGGCGAACCACCGAAAGCAGTCCCGAACATGACCGCCAGGACGAGAGGGAACAAGATGATGAGGAGCAGCGTGGCCGGTTCGCGCACCGATCTCTTGATCTCCTTGGCGGCCAGGGTTATCGCACGGGAGGCCATTCTAGATCCCCTCCCGGATGGTTCGTCCGGTCAGCTGGATGAACACTTCCTCCAGGTTGACCTTCGAATATCTAAGAATAAGTTCGTCCGCAGTCCCCTCGGCAATCAGCCTTCCCTTGTCGATGATTCCGATCCGATCGCATAGCCGTTGCGCTTCCTCCATATAATGGGTTGTAAGGACGACCGTCTTCCCTTGACCATGCAATTCTGAGACCAGCGTCCAGACCGCCCTTCGCGACTGAGGGTCCATGGCCACGGTCGGTTCGTCCAGGAAAGCGATATCGGGATCGTTGACCAGCGCCATCGCCAGACTAAGACGCCTCTTCATTCCCTCGCTGTAACCCCCGGCCCGGCGGCCGGAATCGTTGGCCAGCCCCACTCTCTCCAGCAGTTCCTCCGCTCTGCGCCTAGACTGCACTCTGGACAATCCATGAAGGTTCCCGAACAATTCGACATTCTCTTGGCCGGACAGATATGAGAAGACGGCCGGTGATTGCGGACAAACGCCGATCCTGGACCTGATATCCCCCCCATTGACGATGTCCTTCCCCAGGACCGTCGCCCTGCCTTCGTCCGCTTTAATAAGCCCGCAGAGCACGGACATGAACGTGCTCTTGCCCGCCCCGTTGGGCCCCAGAAGCCCATAAAGCTCTCCCTCCTTGACCTGGAGGGTGAGGCCGTCCAGCGCCCTTACATCTCCAAAGCTCTTGACCAATCCATCAGCTGAAATCGCGTCATTCATTAAATTACCTCAATAATTGAGCATGACCTGAGACCCTTATCTTTTCAAGTCAACCCGGCAGGATCCGAAATTCCCGGATCAAAGCGTTTTCGACCGAAATACGAACCCACAGGTTAGAAGAATGGAAAGCGAAAAAAAAGCCTGGCCTTGATCATTGCGGTTTCGTTGCCTTCTGTTCCAATAACCTCTCCCTCCATGTATCGAAAATATACCCGGTCAGGAGGATGTTTGGTATGACATGGTCACAGAAAGGTTCCTTCTCCATCCTGTCAAGGATTACCTTCAGGTCCCTGAAATTGTTCGTCCAGATATAGCAAAGGACGAGGCCGGGAATGTTCGGGTATATCACCTGGAAGAGCAGGTTGGGCCGGTAGGAATTGACCGATCTGAATGCCTCCATCGTCCCATATCCGTCCCGGATCTTCATATGGAAGATGGCGATGACATCATTGCTTGCATCGGGATACCATTCGATGGACTGTTCGACCAACTTCAGGTCGGTCATCCTCTGCAGCCGGCGTCTCGCCGTCTTGGCGCTGATGCCTAAGCGTTCGGACACATGGGATATGTCCCTCCGGGAATCGTCGCTCAGCTCCTGGGCTATACGATAGTCGATCGACAATACCGTAAGGTCGATACCTGGGTTAGGTTCGAGAGGAGCCACGATCCCGACTGATGGGGACTGTATCCTGCACTCCCTCTTCACCATCTCGGTGTAGGGTACAAGTTCGTTCAGGTTGCGCAGGTAGGCCCCGATATACACGAAATTGCCGCTGGCCAGGCAGAACCAGTAGGTGTGGTCATCACGTGAGACAGCCTCCCTCACCTTGTCCATATGGACTGCCTCGCTTCTCCCGTAGATATGCACCATGAATGCTCGGAGCCCAAAAAGGCTGAGCTTGGTCGTATATCGTCGTATGATCCCCTGAGCTTCCAGGGATTGGATACGTTTGTGGACGGCGTTCGCTGAGATACCGAGCTGGTCGGCCATCTCACGGTAGGAGAGCCTGGAGTTCGCGAGGAGCATACTACTGATCGCGATATCTGTTCGGTCCATCTGGCACCTTATCGCGTCCTGACGATATAATCTTGAGGAGCGGAACCTGATTATGATCGGAGAATAGGGATTATTGGATCAGTCTTTCCTTGATGGTAGCGCTGTCTTGAGGAAATCCTTGGCCTCCTTGACCGGATCTTCGTCCAGATTACCTTTCATGAAGGCATCAAGGATATTCATCGCGTTGATGACCATGTTCAGCCTGCTTAGATCGCCTTCGGAGAACGTGTTGCTCCTTTCGATGCCAGACCGGAGAAAGACCAGGTTCTGTTTCATGACGAAGGCCATCTGCAATACCAGCATGATGCTGTCGATCGGCATATTGTCGGGATGCTTGAGCGCTGTTTCCATTGTCTGCTCGATCGATTGCAGACCGGAAATGGTCGCCTCGATCGTATCCCGGACACTCTTCATCATGTCCGGGTTGGTATCCCCCTCGAGCAGTAAGTCCTCTCCGGTCAAATTCTTCCCTCCCTGCACATGACCATTCAGGATATTCTATCTTGTGTCGGGGAAGCTTCAGAAAGGACATGTTCCATGTCCTGTAGGATGGGGCAGCTAATCTTCCGAGGCCGTCGCCGACTCCGTTCATGATAAAGGATGAGAAGGTCTGCGGACGACACTCTATGGGGACAAGGGGCTTCCCTTGAGCGCAAGGTTCAACCGATCTTCGCTCTCTCGCATCGCCTCGTAGGCCATCGTGCGTTCGGTGATATCCCTTCCAATGCCAAGCAATACCGGACCAAGAGGAAGGCGCGCTGAACCTAAAGTCAGTTCCATGGAGATAGTGCTGCCATCCTTGCATATATGGCGGCTCTAGAACGTGTAATTCTCACCCGCGAGGATATCATTCCATACCATTTCCTTCCCCTCTTGGGCCGCATCCGGATCAATCTCACTAATAGACGTGGAAAGAAGTTCATCCCGGGAATAACCGAGGCTCTGACAGATCTTCTGGTTGACATCGATTATCCGGCCTGACGTGTCGTACATGATGATAGCGTCGGCAGCCTGGTCCAAAGGATCTAGGAATCTTTACGATAGATATGACCAGGAAAAGTGAACTGAAAGGAGTTCGATGACCGTCACTGACGCTATATTTATTATTGACCTCGTTCATTGAAAATGGTCGACCTTTGCGTGGTACGTTCATGATTAAGAAACTCGCTTCTGACAATAACTTGAGGTCAAAGGTCTTCGCGATTTCGGACCTTATCAAGCCTGAATTACCTTTCGCAGCTGGTGTATGTGTCATAGCCGGAGAAGTGCTAGCTCTTGGTCGGTTACCCGATGTCACCCCTTCCATCCTTGGTTTCCTGGTGGGGTTCTTTATTTCAGGGTCGGCCATGGTATCAAATGACTACTTCGACTAAGAAGTTGATAGGATCAATCGGCCGGACCGTCCATTGCCCTCTGGAAGGGTGACTGCCAAGGAGGTTGTTCTCCTTACCATCATTCTATCGTTCATCGGCCTTCTGGCAGCTGCATTCCTAGGCATTCCTGCGTTCGTTCTGGCCCTGATCACATGGGTCGTGGGAATGTCATACAATTGGAGGTTCAAGAGTTCCGGCCTTCTAGGGAACATGATGGTAGCATTTTCGGTTTCGGTAACCTTTATTTTCGGAGGGCAAGCGGTTGGAAACCTTAACGGCCTGGTCTTGACGTTCGGCATCTTGGCATTCATCTTCGATCTAAGCGAGGAAATCATCAACGGAGTTCTGGATGCAAAGGGAGATGAAGAGAGATCATCCAAATCAATTGCGATTGTATATGGACGTAAGGCAGCAATGCGATTATCCAGTGCTTTGTTCGCTTCATTCATCGTCATCTCCTTTATTCCATATCTGACTGGATGGCTAGGATTTCTTTATCTCGGCATGGTCTCGTGCGTTGACATCGCAGTCATCATTCTCTTGGTTGAGCTCAATACAAGGAGCGGCAGAATCGAGGAGGAAAGGAGAATCGTGAGGTTCCTGTACATCACAATGCTGCTTTTCATCATATCCTTCCTGGTCATCGTGGCATTTTGACATTCATAGCCAGATGTAAAAAGGGTGCCTGTTAACTTTCAAAAAGAATTACTGGCTAGAATAGGAGCGGACGAGAGGGGATTCGCTTCTTTACATAGCCAGTCAGCAACTTTTTGATATCAATAACGCCCCAAAAAGCATCTGGATGAAGTGAGCCAGCTGATTTATTCTTCTGGCGACTCAACCTCATTCAGTAATTCAGGTAAGGGAGCATCCCTTGCCTCCATTATGTATCACACTCACGACTTTCGCATGGTTATAACTGCTTTGGTCAATTCTTCTTCCTGATCTATTCCCTAGCCCATCAGGAAGGAGTGCTCAAGAGGCTCCGGTTACTTGCCCAGTAACCGTCCTCACTCCCTCTGGACAGAGAACGGAGCGCCCCGGCTCCAACCATAACCGTTATGATTTGACCTTTCATTGTGAAGGTCAAGTCTTTATACGACCTATTATGTACACATATGTGCCTTGATGCACTATTCCGGACATAACTCCCGGGAGGCGGGCGAGGCTTGATCCCCGCCCGTCGGCTCACTTGTTGACCCTGAGTGCCGCCTGCGAACATGTGACCGGGGCGCTACCGGCCCCGGTCACACTTCGGTTCTCAAGGATTCTACTTGCTTCTTGGGAGGGTGGAGGCAGCCAGGTTATAGCTCTTCAGAACCTTACCCAGAATTTCTGTGGTCCTGCTGTCATATTCCTCTCTGATCTGGTCGCGATTTGCCAGATCGCCAGACAATATCTTCATTAGGATATCATTGTACACTTTGTCTAATCTTCCCAAACTCAAATTTGCGCTGAATAGAATCAGTATTAGGAACTGTAAGACGCCAATCGACATTAGCCTCAAGGGTACATCAAGTGAGTTCAACCATAGGGAAGACCATGATGTAGTATTCAACAGCCAGACCGTTCCACCCACCATAGCAACGACAAGGGTTGTATTGAACTGACGATTCCTATTCACAGAATCTTTGTATTGGCTGACGAGATCGAACCACATCCTCACTTCATCTTCCATGATATGACAAACACGTCGTGCTTCCATCTATTTTTGGGTTGTGGGAATATCCAAAACGATATCATGACAATGCTCGTTGATACCTATAGGTGAACAGGTGGCTGATGACGTTGCATCTTGGGTTCTAGCCGTTTTTACGATCGTACTTGTTTTTGTTACCGGATACTATGCCTTCCAAACCAAGAGGCTTGCAGTATTGCAGAAACAGACCTTTCAGTTCGAGCAGGAAAAGTACCAGGCCGAAACACAGCCACGCGTCTTCGTCACCTTCGAAAAGACACAAGGAGCAGATCCTTCCGCTCTCACTCCATATATCACGAATGTGAGTTCAGTTCCGGCAATGGACGTGGAGGTAAACGTGAACGCAAAGGAAGAACTCCATTTTTTCGGGCACTGGGTCATTCCCTCGTTGTTGCCTGGTGAGACAAGGAGTCTCAGCAGGATATCGATGTCATCCAGTAACCTAGGTGGAATTTCTGGCATAGAGATAAAGGCAAA
>JBEKDM010000086.1:0-10509 GCA_050014375.1 Methanomassiliicoccales archaeon
AGTCATCTTCTGGAAGTGAAACGAAAAGGCCGCCGATATCCTCGATGAAGGGTGCGGCGATCTTCCTTAGGATGTTCGCCTCGGTGGCGCATTCCTTTGCCGATTCCGGGTCCTTGACCGCATATCTCGCCCCACTGTGGAGCATGCCGTGGTTCGCCCCAGAAGCACCGGAGCAGAAATCACCTCGATCTAAAAGCACTACCGACGCCCCGCGCATGGAAAGATCCCTGGCGATTCCTGCACCGGTTACCCCAGCGCCAATGATCAGAACGTCTACCTTCGGCATTCGACACCTGTTCCTTGAGCGGCTCGGAAGGTAATGCGATGCGGCATATTTGTTTGTGACCGTCGATGACGGAACGGAACGACCTCTGGAGCAAATCTGGTTAGAAGATGGTAGCGGGGGATCGATTTGAACGATCGGTCTCCGGGTTATGAGCCCGACGGGATGTCCTGGCTACCCTACCCCGCTATTGTGGAGTACTCCTAATTGAGAAGCCTTAGATAAAGGTTTCCTAACCTCATACGACCAGGATGACGCTCTGGTCAAGCAAATCTAATATGCCGGGGATCTAATGGCGCCCCATGAACGAGACCCTTTCGAAGTACCTCGCCATTGGGATATTGCTCGGCCTGATGGCCGGTTTTATAGTTTATGTTCTTACTAACCAGGTATTGTATATCGAGGCTGGCGCTGTGGTGGGTATCATCGTAGGCGCAGCGGTAGGTTCACTTCTCTCCAAGAAGAAATGAGGTTCAAAAGAACTTGCGGAGGCGCATGACGTCTTCCAACGAACCTTTTATCCTGATCTTCTTGAGCGCCCAGGCCTTCATCGGTTTCATCTTGCCGGTGATCAGGTCCTCGATGGTCCTCGGATCCGACGTTATAGTGATGTCGGGGTTTTCGACCATGCCCTGTTTCAGGGAATGGATCTTATTGCATGACAGCTCAAAGGAGTAGCTTTCCGTGCCCAGGTCCATGTTCGCTTTCTTCTTGACGCACTCGAGCTCCTTCTGTAGGGCTTCGTCTTTCTCCACCTTCGCGTTGAATTTCGCGATGGTTTCTTCCAGAAGATCTATTACCGGCATTCAATCATTCCCAGTCGGTCAGTTTCGCGTTCTTGGACGAGCTCAGCGCCTCTTTGGCCGTTGCCCATGACCTGCGCGTATAGGGCGGCAAATCCCCTTTCTCCTTTATCCACTTTTGCAGAAATGCTATGGTCGTTGGGTCGGAGGCGTACCCGGATCCGATCTCCTGGCCGATCTCGGCCTGCATTTCGGAGACGATCCGGTCCCGGTTGGTCTTGGCGATTATCGATGCCGCGGACACTATCGGGTAGTTGTCGTCCGCCTTGTGCTCACATACCATCCTTGGCTTATAGCTCAGCCGTCCGCTGACCATCTGGCGGAAATGATCCTCATTGACGTCGCATGCATCCACGTAAACGACATCGGCCTTCAAGCGGTCGATCAGGGAGGCAAATACGACCGCCTCCAATTCGTTCAGCGAGGTCTTTGTTCCTCGTGCGTCTATCTCATCGTGCCTGATGACCCGAAACTCTACTTTACATGATTCATTTATTTTCGCAGCCAGTTCCACTCTGCGGGAGGGTGTCAACTTTTTGGAGTCGCGTACCTCCATTCGTCTCAACGGGGCGTCGTCCTCGATGGCCACAGCCGCCACGACCATGGGCCCCAACACCGGCCCGCGCCCCGCCTCGTCCACCCCGCATATCATTGGCACGGGATTCTCTACAAGCTATTAATCGTGTCGGGGCCCGTGAAATTCTATTAGTCTAGGAGCCATATTATCGAAGGGAGCATTATGTCAGAGGTGTATTTCGCCAACCTGAGAGCCCAGGGAGTCAAGGACAACGCGATTAATAAGATAGCCAGGCTCTACAAGAAGGCGGGACTGGACAAGACATTCTCGAAGGGGGACCTGGTCGCGATCAAGACCCATTTCGGTGAGGCGGGCAACACAACTTATCTGAGACCGCAGTTCGTGGCCAAGGTGGTGGACCTGGTTGCGGACAGCGGTGGAAAACCGTTCGTCACCGACTGTAACACGTTATACACAGGAATGAGGGCGAACGCTGTCGATCATACCTATATTGCGGCCAAGCACGGCTTCTGCTACCCAGTCATCAACGCACCGGTCATCATCGCCGACGGGCTCAAAGGCACGGACCAGGTCGAGATCCCGGTTAACCTGAAGAGATGCCAGACGGTCAAGGTCGGGGCTGCGGCGGTACAGGCGGACAGCATCATGGTGGTGTCACACTTCAAGGGTCACATGATGACCGGGTTCGGCGGAGCGATGAAGAACCTGGGCATGGGCTTTGGTTCCCGGGCAGGTAAGCTGGAGATGCATCATGATGTTCAGCCGGAAGTGAACCAGGATAAGTGCATTGGATGCGGGATATGCGTCAAGAACTGCCCGCAACAGGCGATCAAGATATCCAAGAAGAAGGCTACCATCGACAAGAAGATGTGCATAGGTTGCGGTGAGTGTTATATCGTTTGCAAGAACGATGCGATCAACCCCGGAGCATGGACCGACCCGACCGCCATCCAGGAAAAGATCGTCGAATACTGCTACGGACTGATGAAGGACAAGGCCGACCATATCGGCTATATGACCTTCATAATGGACTTCACGCCACTCTGCGATTGCGCCGGTTGGAGCGACAGGCCGGTAGTTCCCGATATTGGGATGGTGGCCTCGAAGGACATCGTAGCCATCGACCAGGCCTGCGCAGATATGGTAAATGCCGAGACTTCCATCGCGAACACCCGGATCAAGAAGCCTATGGGGCCGGGAGAGGACAAGATCCGTGCCATGCATGATCTCGATTGGACCGTCCAGCTCGAGTATGCGGAGAAACTCGGATTAGGCTCTCGAGAGTACAAACTGGTCAAGGTCTGACCTCCTTTCGCGCAACAGTTTGAATGGTCGCAAACGAGAGGTTTTTAATATACAGCCCGAATCACCGCGCTAGGTGATTTCATACAGTTGAGCGATGTCCAAAACAGGCGACTTACTAACGGGTTCATGCTGACCAGGGTCGGCGTCACAGGCGTCAAGAAACCTGTGGCGGTGAACCGCGCTGGCCACCTGGTCACACTTACCTGCACGTTCGATGTTTTCGTCGACCTGCCATCGGAACAAAGAGGTTCGCATCTTTCCCGTAATCTCGAGGTCATAACCGACGTGGTGGAAGGGAGCCTGAACAAGCCGGTGAGCGGCATAGAGGCCCTGGCCTCCAACATGTCCAAGGACCTTCTCGAAAGGCATGAGTATGCGACCTATTCAGAGGTCAACATCGTGGCCGATTATTTCCTGGAGAGGACCGTCCCGTCGGGAAGAAAGACGATGGAGTCTTTCAAGCTCATGGCCAAGGCCACCAGCCGGAAGGGCAATGGAATGAAGAAGATGATCGGGGTACAGGTTATCGGTATGACCGCATGTCCCTGCGCCATGGAGACGGTCAAGGACCTGCAGAAGGGTAACCTGCGGTTCAAGGACAACGATCTGCCGAACATCACGCACAATCAGAGAAACGTCGCCACCTTGATGATCGAGATCCCCGAGGAACTCGACATCGAGGCGAATGACCTGATCGAGATCGCCGAAGCATCGTTCAGTTCGCCCACGTTCGAGATCCTGAAGCGTTCCGAGGAGGCCATGGTGGTCATCCAAGCGCATGACCACCCGAAGTTCGTTGAGGACGTGGTCCGGGAGAACCTGCAGCGCATCCTGGTGAAATATACAGACCTGCCGGACGATACACTTGTAACCGTGAGAAGCGAGAGCGAAGAGTCCATTCACAAGCACAATGCCTTCGCCGAAAGGATCACCACCCTGGGCGAACTCCGTACCTGATCTCACGGAAGATCAAGATGAACTCCAAGTACAAGCTGCTGGTGTGCGACGTCGACGGCACGATAACCGACAAAAAGAAGTGCATCCAGACGCTCGGAATCGAGACCCTGCGCAGAGTTCAGGACAATGGATTCATAGTGTCTATTTGCTCCGGTAACGTGCTCCCGGTGGCGTTCGGGTTGTCCACTTTCATCGGACTGAAGGGGCCGGTCATTGCCGAGAATGGCGGCCTGGTGTCCTATAAGGAGAAGATATTTCAGTTGCATTCCGACGAGACCTCGAAAAAAGCCTTCACCTATCTCAAGACCAAGATGCCCGAGGTCGACAGGCTCTTTACCGACAACTGGCGTAAGACCGAGGTGGCGTTAAAACGCTCCTTCGACCTGGAGGTCGTTCGAGAGATCCTTAAGGATTGGAACGTCGAGATCGAAGCAACCGGTTTCGCCATCCATATCATGGAGCCGGGGCACAGCAAGGTGGACGGCGTCCGGAAGGCTTGTCAGATCCTCGGTATAGACATTTCCGAAGTGGTCGCCATCGGTGATTCGGACAACGACGTGAAAATGCTTTCTCAGTGCGGATATGGGATTGCGGTTGGCAACGCCTCGGGATCGGCCAAAGATGCCGCCGACTTCATCAGTTACGCCCCACACTCGGAAGGGGTTGTGGAAGGACTGGTCCATCTGGGGATGCTTGATCCTCCGACGGAAAATCAAAGGTCGGCCGGTCCGGACGAGACAGGCGGTATTTGAATCGTTCATTTTCGATGGTCCGGTAAAGTTATATCCTCACAGTTCACAAATGATTCCCTATGGATCTGATCGGCCAATGCAATATCTGCGGACGACCGGCACGATTTACATGTTCCATCTGTGGACAGCTGGTCTGCGAGCGGCACTACGATGTTAAGGGTAAGATGTGTTCGAACTGCAGCCCTTCGGCATCGACAAATAATGAGAAGAGAAGATCGGAGAAGGACAAGCTCCTCCGTTGATGTGTATGTCGTGTTTAAAGTAGCTTCTTCGCGCCCGCCTCATCCAGATTAATGGACTTAAGCAGGTACTTGAGCGACTTCTTGGTGATGATCTCCATCGTCTTGTCGTCCATGTGCTGCTCGAAAACGATCGGCGCCTTGCGGAAGTATTCAACTCCGAACTCAGAATAGTAATAAGACGAGTTCTCCGGGTCCTTCTCCGCCGCTTTCAGGTAAGCCGCCTCGGCGTCGTTGAACAGGCCCACATCCATACAAAAGGCCCCCTTTGCCTGATATATGAACGGGTTGTCAGGCTCGAGTTCGATCGATTTATTGTAGAGTGCGATGACCTCTTCCTGCGTGACCTTAGGAACGAGAACGCCGGCATCGGCTTTGGCCAAATATGCCTCCGCACTCGTCGGGTTGGCCTTGATGGCCTTGTCGAACTTGGATAGGGCTGCGGCGTAGTCGCCGTCACCCATAGACTGGAATCCCTGCTTCATCAATTTCTCGTAATCATCCGCCATCGGATCACTTAATCCGCAGTAAGTTGTGATAGGTGATAAACGTTTCTTTTTGACTGCCAATGTCCGAGAGCGTGCTGGACGAATGCTAATTGTTGACAAGGTAGGTTCTTGCTTTGGGCGTAGACACCTGTTCGTCAATACGAAAGTTTGACATGACCGCAGTCACTTCAGGTCAACGCGGTCTCCATACCGAGGAGCCGCAGGGTTGACAGCATGGACATCGAAAAGGTGAAAAGGGTCGCGAAGGTCGCGAGATTGGAGCTAACGGACGAGGAGCTGAAGAAGTTCGCTCAGGATCTCGAGGACATTCTTAATAATTTCTCTGTGCTGGATGAAGCGCCCGGCCTCACCGAGTATGATTTCAACCCCATTCCGGTGAACGACGTGCTGCGCGAAGACCAGGTCGGAGTGGAGTTCGATCCGGCAAAGCTGCGTGCCATGATGGACACCTACGAGAACTACGTCAGGGGGCCTAAGCTCTCGTGAGCGGCGCCATAGACAATGCCCGGCTCAGGGCCATCAACGACAAGTATCGCATATTCAACCAGTTGATCGACCGGGACATGCTGGAGGCAGATGACAGTTCATCCTTCACGTTCTCCGCCAAGGACAATCTGTGCACCAAGGAATTCCAGGCCCGGGCCGGTTCGAGGATCCTGGAAGGATACCGTCCTCCGTTCGATGCCACTCCCGTGCGCAAGCTCCGGGAGGTGGGAGGGCTGTTGCTGGGCAAGACGAACATGGACGAGTTCGGCTTCGGAACGTTCAGCACCAACTCCGGTTTCGACATCCCGTTGAACCCGTTCGACACGGGAAGGGCATGCGGCGGTTCCAGCGGAGGGGCGGCAGCCGCGGCGGCACTG
This sequence comes from Methanomassiliicoccales archaeon, assembly GCA_050014375.1. Lineage (GTDB taxonomy): Archaea > Thermoplasmatota > Thermoplasmata > Methanomassiliicoccales > UBA472 > DASXVU01. The sequence continues at coordinate 6,250 of JBEKDM010000086.1, forward strand.
ATCGATGGTCATGTCGCCCTGGGCGTTTCCACTGGCGGTTCCATCTCCGCCCCGGCATCGTTCTGCGGGGTGTACGGTCTGACTCCGACCTATGGGCGCGTTTCCCGTTACGGTCTGATAGACTACGGCAACTCCCTGGACAAGGTGGGATTGTTGTCACGTTCGATGGCGGACATCAAGAGGTTTCTGCCGGTGATCTCTGGTTCTGACCCGAAGGACCCGACCTCATGCACCCAGCCGCGTCTCACCATTTCGCAAAGGAAGATCAAGAGGATGGCGCTGCCGAAGGAGGCCATGGCCAACATTTTGCCCGAGGTCGAAGCGACATTCCGTCAAGCTCTCGAAAAGATGTCGTCCAAGCTCGACATCGCCATCCACGAGGTGAGCATGCCTTCGTTACGGTTCGCCATGCCGGCGTACTATATCCTGGCCACGACCGAGGCGTCGACCAACCTGGCTAGATACTGTGGGATGAGGTTCGGGGTTCCGGAAAAGAACATATCGCAGCACTTCAATGATTTCTTCTCCGGCGTTCGCTCGGAATGCTTCGGCCAAGAGGCGAAGAGACGCATCCTGCTGGGTACGTTCTGCCGCATGGTCGGGTTCAGGGACAAGTATTACCTGAAATCGCTCGCGGTCCGCCAGCTGATAACCAAGGAATACCAGTCGGTCTTCGCCGATCATGACCTGATCGTCACTCCAACGATGCCTTTCGTGGCACCCAAGTTCGAAGAGATAGCCAAGATGAAACCGCTGGAGATGTACTCCGCAGATTTCCTGACCATACCTCCCAATCTTACCGGGTTGCCCCACTTGTCAGCACCTTGTGGTTACACGTCATTGATGCCCGTGGGCATGCAGTTCGTGGCTCCGCATTGGGATGAATCGAGTTTGATCTCGATGGGCGAGGAATGGGAGAGTGCGTTCCCGCTCCGGATGCCGGAGGTGGCACTATGAAGATCGGACTGGAGATGCATTTCCAGCTTCCCACAAAGTCGAAGCTGTTCTGCTCCTGCAGCACCGAGGGAGCCGACCCGAACACCCACATATGCCCAACCTGTCTTGGCTTCCCTGGTTCCAGACCCGCATTGAACCGAAAAGCGCTTGAGTATGGGTTGATGATCACCAAATTCCTGAACTGCGAGCTGAACGAACGAATCTGGTTCTCTAGGAAGACGTACTTCTACCCAGACTTGCCGAAGAACTTCCAGATCACCATGTACGAGAGCCCCCTGGGCGAGCATGGCTATTACAACTTAAACGGAAAGCGCATCGGGATCTGGAGGGTTCACATCGAGGAGGATCCTGGCAGGATCAAGCGGGTGGGCAAGTCCGGTGAGGAGGTCTCGCTCATCGACTACAACCGCAGCGGCGTTCCATTGGTTGAGATCGTCAGCGCACCGGACATGTCGTCCCCCGCCGAAGCCCGGGACTTTGTAGCGGAGCTTCTGGTCGAGTTGCGCCATTTGGTTGGCCTTAGCGCTTCCGATGAGCAAGTGGCAAGGTGCGATGCTAACATCTCCGTCGGGGAGGAACGCGTGGAGGTCAAGAACATACTCGGTCTGAAGAACTTAGAGCGGGCACTGACCTATGAAGTCTCCCGCCAGACCAAGATGTTGGCCGCTGGCAAAGAGATAGTTCGAGAGACCAGGGCGTTCGATGAAGAACGAAAGGTGACGATGCCGGCCAGGAAGAAGGAGATGGAGGAAGAATACGGCTACATCGGTGAACCGGACCTGGGGGAGTATAATGTTGGCGGCTTCGCCAACGGACTCGTCCTGCCGGAAACGCCCATCAAACGTGCCGCCCGCCTCCAGAGCCAGTATGGGATCAATGCGGTCACTGCAAAGCAGATCGTGATCACCTCGTGGGGCATGGCCGACCTGTTCGAGCACCTATGCGAGAAGATCGAACCGGAAAAGGTGGTACCCAAGTTGCTCGGGCCGATCACTTCCAATTGGACCGCGATCGAGCAGAGGCTCGACGATAATATGAGAGCACAGATCTGCCGAGTCATCGAGGACGACATCAAGGGAACGATAACCGACTCGGAAGCGAGGCGCGCTATTGCCACCATCGCTGAGGGGGGCGATCATGTGGCCGAGAACAGGACCGTCGTCGCAGACGAGCTCGTCCGATCTGTCAACGAGTTCCTGGATGCTCATCCCGAGACGGTCAAGGACGCCAAGAACAACCCAAGGGCGGCGAATAGCGTGATCGGCCATGTGATGAAGGCGACAAAGGGCAAGTTCCAGTCCAAGGAGATCGTGGAAGCGGTGAAAAAAGAGCTGGAGAAGAGGCCTTAGACCTCTTTCTCATCCTCGGCCAGGGAGAGCAGCTGGAGCTCATCCAGCTTCGATTGCTCGACCTGTGTCGGGGATCCGTCCACCAGCGATTGGAACTTCTTGTTCTTGGGGAACGCGATCACGTCGCGAATGCTCTCACAGCCGAGCAGCATGGCACACAGCCGGTCCATTCCTATGCCGATTCCACCATGCGGCGGGGCACCATAGGAGAGCGCCTCGAGGAAGAAGTCGAACTCCTTCTCCATCTGCTCCTCGTCCTTGCCCAGCAAGTGGAACACCTTGCGCTGTACGCAGGCATCATGGTTCCTCATCGAACCGGACGCGATCTCGCTGCCGTCCAGCACCAGATCGTAGGAGAGGCCCTTGATCTTCATCGGGTCTTCCGTCTCCTTGATGTCGCCCTCGACCGGCCTAACGAATGGATGGTGGAACGAGGTGAGTTTTCCAGTCACCGGGTCTGCCTGGAACATGGGGCAATCCACTATCCAGACGAACTGGTGGCCCTTGCCTTCCAAAAGGTCGTTCTCCTTGGCCAGCTTTATGCGGAGCAGCCCTGCCGCCTTGAGCGCCGTCATCTTCGGTGCGGCGATGAACAATAGCAGGTCCCCGTTCTCCGCTTCCATCTTCCCTTCCAGGTTCTTCCGGACGTCATCAGAGAAGTACTTCACGATGTTGGAATGGAGGCCATCCTCGGTCATCCTCATCCAGGTCAACCCGCCCATGCCCTGCTGTTTGGCCCATTCGATGAGTCGGTCCACCTGCTTTCGTCCCACGTTCGCATCGAGCGTCTTTTCCTTGACCAGGGATGAACGCAGGTTGATGCAGACAATGATCCCGTTCTTCTTCAGGATCTGCTGGAATATCTCATAGTTTGCGTTCTTCACTTCTTCGGTGACGTTGACGATCTCCAGTCCGAAACGCACGTCCGGCGCGTCGGTCCCGTACTTGGAGAACGCCTCCTCGACGGGAACGCGTGGGAATGGCGTCGTGAGTTCGGTACCATAGACCTCTTTCCACACATGCGAATACATGCCTTCGATAGTGGCGAAGATGTCCTCCTGTTCCACGAATGACATCTCGACGTCCAACTGGGTGAACTCTGGCTGCCGGTCGGCGCGGGAATCCTCGTCCCGGAAGCAGCGAGCCAGCTGGTAATAGCGTTCGACACTCCCGACCATCAACATCTGCTTGTAGAGCTGGGGTGACTGGGGCAAAGCATAGAACTCGCCCGGCATGGTCCTGGAAGGCACCAGGAAGTCCCTGGCACCTTCTTGTGAGCTCCGGGTCAGCATGGGGGTCTCCACCTCGATGAAGCCGACCGAGTCCAGATATTTTCGCGCAGATGAGATGACCTTATGCCTGAAGCGAAGGTTGGCCACCATCTCCTTTCTGCGGAGGTCGATGTAGCGGTATTTCAACCGCAGGTCCTCGCCCGGCAGCATCGAGTTCTTCTGCTCAGCGATCTCGAACGGTGGAGGCTTGGACACGTTCAGGAGCTTGGCTTCCTCTATCAGGACCTCCACCTTGCCGGTGGGATTGCGTGCGTCCTCGGTGCCTGGCACCCTCTCCCTGACCGTGCCAGTAATTGAGATGACATACTCCCTGCCGAAGGTATTCAGGGTGGAGCTCAGACTCTCGACGTCCACTGTACTGGTATAGGCCTCCGGGTCAAAGACCGTCTGGGTGGTGCCATGCGCGTCCGCAAGATCGAAGAACAGCACTCCACCGTGGTCCCTATAGAAGCGGACCCAACCAGCCAGCTTGACTTTCTTTCCGAGGTCCTTAGTTCGAATTTCGCCGCAATCGTGTGTTCGGATCATCTGCTGCAACCTCTGGTCTCGCTGTGGTTGTGATGCCTTTGGTTAAGTGCGAACGGTATTAAACATTTTTCTAACTGGCAGTTGTCAAAATGACGAATAATGGCACAGGAACCGAAGAAAGTTGTCACTATGTC
>JBEKDM010000087.1:0-10482 GCA_050014375.1 Methanomassiliicoccales archaeon
TTGTCATACACGGCAGTATGGATCGTGTCTGGGTCCCAATTCGCCCCAGAAAGCGCCGCCTGAAGTAACGAGAAATAGGCTTTCTCCTGTGCGGAAAGCTCCACTGTCGGCATTTCCTTGGCAACCGCGAACTTGACCTCGTCTGGCGCGAACATTTCCAACCAATAGCGGACACAGTCGCAGCGCTGCCTGAGCACTTCCACGTCCTCTGGCGACGCCTCCACTAATTTCTCGGTCCTCTTGATGATGTCCATGACACCTTCGAAGCCCTCCGATATCTGGACCAGGGAGACAAGGTGACGATAGGGGACCTGCATCGGCAACTTGGTCCGAACGCACTTCGGTTGAGCGATCTCATATGCCCGGAGCAGGTCCTTCTCCTTCTCGTCCGCACCACCGTTGAAGTACAGTGTTTCGATATGATCATACTCGTCCACTACGTCCAATATACCCAGCCCGGGATCGTAATCGATGTGTCGGTCAGGATTGTAGCGCAGGACGCTGAAGTTCAGGACCGGGGCCGGCGTGATCCTCAAAGCGTCGGTACCGGTGACCACGTGTCCGGTCGACTTGTGCATCTGCCCTTTGCCTTTGAATTGGATGAACTCATAGGGGATAGGATATGGCGGTTCTATGTTGAACAGCTCTTTGCAGAACCGGACCCCGGTCTCGTAAGAGCCTCCTGCAGCGGCGTGGTCCTTGCCGAACGGTTCGCAGGTGACACCGAAGATCTTCCACTTCGCCGCCCATTCCAGCCTCCAAGGCAACTTAGCCTGGCCAATACGCAGGTCGGCTTTGCCCTCATGCCCACAATGGCATTTGTAGTAAACATAGGGGTACTCGTAGGAAAGTACGTGGTCCGTGAAATGCCCGCAGTATTCGCATTGGGGTGAGACGGGCCAGAAATTGGCGGGAACGTCCCTTCCGGTGACCTCCTTGAGGATCGTTGCCACCTTGTCCTTCTCCCTGATGACCAGGTCGGTGAGCTCAGCGAACTTTCCCTCCTCGTACAACTTGTGGGTCCAATGCACCTCGGGATGAATGCCCATCTCGGCTATGGCATCAAGGAAAGGTTGGATGAAATGTGCCCCATAACTCTCGTGGCATTTGTCGCCCGGGCATGGGATCTGGCAGAGCGGCCGGCCAATCTCTTTCTCATAACATTCAGGTAGGAACGGGTACCTCTTCCGGAGCGGGTCGTAGTCATCGACCAGGTAGATCAGCTTGACATCGGCTCCCTGGTCCAGCAAAGCCTTTCTCACTGCATTGGCGGTGATGGCCTCCCTCAGGCTTCCCACATGGATGTGGCCGGAGGGGCTTATCCCGGTCGATAGCAAGTGCTTCCGACCCTTTTCGAGCAATGATTTGGCGATGACGTCTGCCCACTGCATGTTTATCGCCGGGGCAAGTGCACGAGTGTTAATAAACCCTGTTCCCCAGCGAATTTTCATATCACGCCGTCGTTCTTGAGGACCTGAAAACGAATGCTGCCATCCAGCTTCAATACCTCAACGTTTTTATATGCGATTTCAGGTTAGAGCTTAGGTATCAGCATGCCTAAGGAAAAGAAAGGGCAGGGATTCCAATCCGCAGCCGGTCTAATCCGGTATTTTGACAGTGAGGACGAGAAGGCTCTAAAGATCAGTCCTCTTGTCGTGATCGGAATGATCGTGGCGACGATCGTCATCGTTTCGCTTCTCAAGGTAATATATCCTACCTGAAAACCGATTCTGATCGAGAATATATCTGACTTTTCTCATTTTGTTTTTTTTGCTGGATCGTTGCTCAACGATCGCGGAACTTCAGCTGTCCATCGTCATCTTCTTTCTCGATACGTTTCTCTTTCTTCTTGAACTTGGCCTTAAAGGCATAGGTTAGCATCGGCGGCGCTGCAAGGGTGGTCGCCAATGACATGAACACCACCACGGAATAGATTGCATTTGTAACTTGACCCATACCAAGACCGATAGTAGCCACAATAAGGCCGACCTCTCCTCTTGGAGCCATTCCCACTCCGACGATCAATGCTGACTTGCTTCCCAGACTCTTGGCCCCGAGCCCGCAACCGATAACTTTGGTCAGGATGGCGATGGCGGTCAATGCTAGACCAATCATTAGGACATCGTTGAAGGATGAGAGCCGTACCTGGATACCTACGAATATAAAGAAGAACGGGACTAGGAATTCATTAATGGGCTCGAACTTTTCCTTGCAGGGCCAGCGGTCCTGGAACTCTGCGAAGGCCATTCCCGCGAGGAATGAACCGATGATCGCAGCCAAACCGAAAGAACCGGCTACGAATGATAATCCGAAACAGACCACCAGGGCCAATGGCAAAGGGCTGATAAGCGGCGAAGATATCTTGAGCGGATGTTCCACATCGACCTTCGCCCGGATCTTGCGGACCTTGGGGATGACCATGCCGCCGATGATGATCACGGCTAGGACGAAGACAACCCCTTCGATGGCCACGATCGCTGTCTGGGCGATATCCGTGCCCGAACCGCCCGCTACGCCCACCACAACGGCGAGCACCAGCATCCCCAGCACATCGTCGATCACTGCAGCACCGATGATAATGCGCGATTCGATGGCGTCGCTCAGCCCCATGTCCCCTATCACCCTTGCGGTGATGCCTACACTGGTGGCCACCATGGCAGCCGCCACGAACAATGCTGGGATGGGACCGTATCCAAGAACGGTCATGAACAAATAGCCACCGATGAACGGGAAGACAACCCCCAACGAGGCCACAATGAAAGCGGTCTTCCCCACCTTACGCAGTTCGCTGTACGGGGTAACCAGTCCGACCGCGAACAATAGGAAGATAACACCAAGCTGCTTGAAGACCTCGAAGACCTGGGCATCGCCGCCGAGCTGGAGTGCAGCGAACATACCTGTGTTGCCGATGATGATACCGACCAGGATCTCGCCGATTACGGTCGGCACTTTGACCAGCTTGCATATGACGGCCGCGGCCATGGCAAATGCTATTAGCACGAACAACTGAAGCAATACTTGTTGTATCTCTACCACTGCCATGAGCGCATCCCGCTCCAATATCGGGATATGCATATTTTATCCTTACAATCCGAATCTGCCCTCTCCCATATGCCGCGGCAGCGCGGCATTCCCCTCATGATCACAATCTAGGCGACCTCTCCAATGGTCCTGACAAAAACAATAAGTAGCTAGCTCCTATCGCAAAGCAAGTAACAGGGCGTGCAAAATGTCGTTATGGAAGAAGGTTCCCTCCGGTCGCAATCCACCAGAGATAGTCAATGTCATCATCGAGACCCCCAGGGACAGCAAGAACAAGTATGAGGTTTCGAAGGAGTATGATTGCATCCTGCTGGACAGGGTGTTGCATTCATCGGTCGTCTATCCCCATGCTTACGGCCTGATACCGAGGACATACTATGACGATGGAGATCCCATCGATGCCATGGTCATCTTGTCTGAACCAACATTCCCGGGTTGCGTTGTAGAGGCAAGACCAATAGGGGTCCTGAAGATGAGCGATGAGAAAGGCAGGGATGACAAGATATTGTGTGTGGCCACTGGAGATCCCCGGAACCAGGATTACTTCGAACTGAAGGACATGCCAAAGCATATGTTGGATGAGATATTCGAATTCTTCAAGAGCTACAAGCGTCTTGAAGAGGGTAAAGGGACCATTGTGGAAGGATGGGCCGGCCGAGATGTTGCCCTAGAAGAGATAACTTATTCGCTCAACCTATTCCGCAGCAAATTCGCTTACAAGTGATGTCTGGGCAGGCTATCACGATCAAATATCTTCCAATCATTTTCCACAGACCTTTAAGATCTCTGAAAATCAGAAATGCAAATAGCCTTTGGAGCGGAAAATACCAATGGCCAGTATCTGAAATATTGTCCCTTATTTTCGTTATCGAGATTGATTCCTTGTTATTCGGGGTTTATTAACTCTCAAATGGTTTTTCGGATTAACCGCCTGATTGAACGAGGTGCTCAAAAGCTTCTCGCAGTCGAGGTGACAAGCTATGTCAGCCCGGTACACCGGGACGCTTGTGAAGACCAACGGAGATAGAAACATGAAAATGAGAACGTCTTGGAAGAAGGACAAGCGCGCAGAGATGGGCGTCGGAACGATGATCATCTTCATCGCAATGGTGCTCGTCGCGGCGGTTGCTGCGTCCGTATTGATCAGCACAGCGAACAAAGTAAGGGAGCAGGCCCAAAACACCGGCGACCAGGCGATCAACAACGTCGCTTCCGGATTCGTCGTTCAGGATGTCACCGGACAGGTGCTGGCCGATAGGTCAGCCGTAAAGAACCTGACCGTCCAGCTGAGGCTACAGGCCGGATCCCCCGCAGTTAACATGGACAAGGTTACCGTCCAGTTCATCAGCGGAGCCACCAACAACATGATGCAGATGCAGGCCTCCGGTGCACCGACAACCGCAAAGTACACCGCCAACCAGACCCTCGCTAAGACCGTCGGTGGCGTGACCTGGTCCACGGCAAACTACGTCGTCCAGCAGGGAGATTTGATCACTATATCGATCTGCAACTCTGCAGGCTCTCTCAACCTGGGATTCACCCAGTCCGCAACGATCAAGATCGTCCCGGCCTACGGTTCCCCGACCACGATCAACTTCGTGACCCCGTCCTACTACTCGACGGACTACGTCAACCTGAAGTAAGCAAAACGTTGCGCACGACAAACGAAGGAGCTGGAAACGGCCCTTCCCTTTCTGTTCTTTTCTTTTCTCCCTGATTTCTAATAATATGAACAATGTCAATCCCATTTACTCCGATCAGCCAATTTGTTAACGATATCATTGACTCTCCTCAGTTTATGTCGGTAATTTGGTTCTTGCTAAATGATCGAAATGAGGACAAGAGCCTCTAAGTTCTAACCATCCTAAATGAAATCCTTTTTCCCAACGAAGCTAAAGAGGTTCTTATTATTGGCAACAAACAATGCACTCCGGAATAACCGGATCTATTTTCAGATTCTCAAAAACAGTAATTATCATTATCATCCATACGAGCCAGATTAGATTATTGCTCTGATTTATTGGTTATCACAGATGATATCCGTTTCTTTGGGGTTTATCTAGCCCCAATGACGTTTTCATCTTAACCGTCTGATTGAACGAGGTGTTGCAGTATGCCTCGAAATCTAGAGGGACAAACAATGTCAGCCCGGTTCGCCGGGAGAATTTCAAATAACCAACGGAGATAGAAACATGAAAATGAGAACGTCTTGGAAGAAGGACAAGCGCGCAGAGATGGGCGTCGGAACGATGATCATCTTCATCGCAATGGTGCTCGTCGCCGCGGTCGCTGCGTCCGTATTGATCAGCACAGCGAACAAAGTAAGGGAGCAGGCCCAAAACACCGGCGACCAGGCGATCAACAACGTCGCTTCCGGATTCGTCGTTCAGGATGTCACCGGACAGGTAACTTCTGGAAGGGACGCAATTAAGAACCTGACCGTCCAGCTGAGGCTACAGGCCGGATCCCCCGCAGTTAACATGGACAAGGTTACCGTCCAGTTCATCAGCGGAACCACCAACAACATGATGCAGATGCAGTCCTCCGGTGCACCGACAACCGCAAAGTACACCGCCAACCAGACCCTCGCTAAGACCGTCGGCGGTTCTACCTGGGGCACCAACAACTACGTCGTCCAGCAGGGAGACCTGATCACCATATCGATCTGCAACTCTGCAGCGAACCTCAACCTGGGATTCACCCAGGCAGCGACGATCAAGATCGTCCCAGCCTACGGTTCCCCGACCACGATCAACTTCGTGACCCCGTCCTACTACTCGACGGACTACGTCAACCTGAAGTAAGCGAATGAATAGGGAGACAAAGAAAGCACGGAGGAATGGTAAAACGATGACAAACAGAACATTTCCTCTGACCGCCTTTTTTCCGTTCTTCGCTGTATTCACATTCAGGAAGAACAAGAAAGGGGGTGGGGAGGATCTATCAAGCCAGGTCGGAGATCTCGATCTTGATCTCGACGCAGATGCAATGAAGCTCGGTCTGAAGACTAGCGACCTAGGAAGCATCGGTGGAAGCCTAGGCGGGGGCGGAATTAAGCTCGATGACAATCCCCTTGCAGGCCTGGCTCCTAAGTCCGACAGCAAAAAGATCGACGCCATCGATGGAACCATCACCGACCTCAAGACCCAACTCGAAACTATGAGCATGGGCAACAAGGCGATGAAGGGAGAAGTGGACAAGATCAAGACAGAGATCGACGGGATCAACGACTCAATAAAGAACCTGCTTTGCGTCTACGAGGCGGTCAGTAGGGAATACAACCCCTTCGTCGACTCGGAGATGCCCAGTCCAAAGAAACCGGAAAGCCCTGCTCCAAAGGAGAAGGCCAGTGTCTCAGCGCCAAAAGCGAAGGCCGTGGAGCTAGAACTTGAGGACCTAGACCTGGACCTAGACCTGGATGGGGGAAAAGGACAGAAGATACCAGATTATATCGAGGCAGAGCCCATGGACAAGATTCTGAAACCAGAGCTTGATGACGATGAGGTCGCGCAGCTCGTCGAAAAGGTGAAGATCACAAAAGTGACCAAGCCCACCAGACCTCAGATCGCCGAAAGGCCGGTACCGATCGAGAAGGCACCAACGCCATCTCCGGAACCTGATATGAATATCGTGGTCGATTTCTACTCGCTGAACCAGATCCACAAATTGGTGGAGCATCAGCTGGAACAGATCTACACCATGAAGCTGAAGGGACAGAGGGTACCGGAAGAGGACTACGTCTCGCTAGAGCGGTGGATGGCCGAGTACAAGCGGATGGGCGTGAAATAGAATGGGACTCAGTGTTTCGGCCGCTTCAGCCATCCTCTTCAGCTCATTCATCATCGTATTTGGAGCCATGTTCGGGTCAATCAATATGTACCAGGACAAGATCCAAACGGCTCAGGAGGATAACTATTATCGGGCCTTGGAGGCCCAGGCGACCGAAATCGATATCACCACGGTGGATGCGGTGAACGGGACCATAACCGTTTTGAACCACGGAACGACCACCATCGATCCTTCCAAACTGGATCTGCTGATCAATGGCACTATCAAGACGTCCTCGATCTCCGGCCTGAGCGTAGAGGGGCACCCGGGTTCGAATCTCTGGCTGTCCGGAGAGGTGCTATCAGTGCATACCGGTGCCAACATCATCGGGGCGCACATCGAGCTGGTCACTGAGGGTGGTTCGGTAGCGTTCAGCTAATTTCGGAGGGTTCAAATGTCAGACTCATCTACCACTCAGGTAATATTCTTCGTCGCGGCCATTGTCGTAGCCGCCTCTCTCGCTGGTGTTTTCATCGGACTGTCGGCCAACATGGCCCAGGCGGTCGAGAAAAGGGCGACCAATTTCTCAGACAAATTGGACACCAGTGTCAAGATCATCAACGACCCGGCTTTCATTCCATACCAGGATTCTAACCTGACTCTTTACATCAAGAACACTGGTTCTAATCAGATCCTACCCACCGACATACTCATCATGATCGACGGGAAGGACCAAAACAGCAGTTCATGGACCATCATAGGTGGCTCCAATCTATGGGGACCCAGTATCGTTCTGGAGATTCACCTGAATATCATTCTTGCGAACGGTGACCATACTGCTAAGGTAGTCGTATCCAATGGGATTTCGGACTCCATCGGCTTCCGGATCTAGATTTCGCTAGATCTGGGATGCGTTGGAGAGGCGGATGATCATTGAATGAGCGGCGATACAAAGGCTTCTGACAGCGAATCCAAGGACAAGGACCTGTTCAGTATGGCGCTGAAACAGGACGAGCTCGCTGAGAAGCTGGGCAAGGGGATTCCCCGCGGCACAAGCATGCTCTTGGAAGGCGAGATCGGCTCAGGGAGGAGCGTCCTTTGCCAACGCATGCTATACGGATTTCTTTTCAACGGTCATTCAGCCACCTATGTTTCCACAGAACAGACCATGAAGGGCTTCATCGACCAGATGTGGTCCCTTGACTATAAGGTGAGCAAATACCTGCAGAACGGGTCGCTCACTTTCTTCCCGGTCTACCCTCTCATCGGGAATACCGTGGCACGGTCGGATTTCATTGACAAACTAACCTCGTCACCGGCCCTCTATGAGCATGATGTGCTGTTCATCGATTCTCTCTCCACACTGACCCAGAACCGATTGGACGAGAACAGCGCGGTCAAGCTGATGGCCTTCCTCAAGAAAATGAACAAGATGGGGAAGACCGTCATCATGACCATAGAATCGAACACACCCGGTGTGGACACGCTCCGGCTCTCTACAGAAATGTACATTTGCCTGACCATGAAGGCGACCGGTCAAGGCATCAACCGGATCATCAACGTGAAACGGTTCATGCGGGCTAGGAAGACGGTGACCGAGGTCATTCGGTTCAGAATAGAACCCAAGATCGGCATGATCATCGAGATTACGGAGGTTTCCGGGTAGAACAAATCACGAGCATTTAGAATTTAGACAAGTCGGACAAACCTGTTAATGCTTGCTGGCCGGTGACGATCGGCACGCGGGCGAGATACGGCGGATGAAGAATGGTTGAAGAAGACGGCCTGAATAAGGCAATGGCTAAGAGCCCATACCTGCGGCGTTACATAGCGGAGCTTAAGAAAGAAACCTCCAAAATGCCGCGTTTTTATGAGAATCTTACCATCAAAGAACTCGGGGACATACGTTCCGCGGCCATCAACGACATCGAATCAGCCAACGTCATCTACCGTGTGGGACAGGGTTTCGTCCATATCAACGCCAGAAAGAATGCCTACGTCAACGTCGAACAGAAACTGGACGACGAGCAGAAAGACCGTCTGAGGGCCATCAAGGACTACATTCTGGAGAAGGCCTCGAACGAGGAGTCATCCGAGACCGTAGAAGACCAGGAAAGGATCCTGAACAAGCTTTTCGAACAGTCCGTGGTCACTGGCAATGCGAAGCCCAGCAAGGGTGGCATGGGCGGTCTGTTCGGGGGCGGGGAGAAGATATCGGTTACGGAAGAGGAGCACGACCTGATGAAGTACTACATCCGCCGGGACATCATCGGGTACGGCCCTCTTGAACCGCTTATCCTCGACCAGTACATAGAAGATGTGCACCTCATCGGCACGGGCCGGGTCCGGGTTTCGCACAAGGCTTTCCAGTTCGCCCTGGAAACCAACGTGCGTTTCGAGGACGAGGTCAGCCTCAACGACTTCTTCATCTCCATGTCCGAGAGGATGGGGAAGCCGGTGAGCAACTCCCATCCGGTCGTCGATGGTACATTGCCAGACGGCAGCCGTATCAACATGATCTATTCGAATGACGTGAGCGCCAAGGGTTCATCCTGCACCATCAGGAAGTTCACCGCAGAACCGATCTCCCCTATCCAGCTGATCAAGTTCGGATCCTTCAGCCCCGAACTTGCCGCCTATCTCTGGCTCTGCCTGGAGAACAAGATGAACATCATCATCTGCGGTGAAACTGCCTCAGGTAAAACGTCCACGATCAATGCCATCATGACGTTTATAGACCATCGCGGCAAGATCTACTCAGTGGAGGATACGCCAGAAGTGAAGCCACCACACAAGGCCTGGCAGCGTTGCGTCACGCGTGAGGCTGGCCCGGAAGAGTCCAGGGTCACGATGTTCGATCTGCTCCGAGCCGCTCTGAGGTCCAGGCCGGACTATATTGTCGTCGGAGAAATTAGAGGTGAGGAGGCGAGGGTCGCCTTCCAATGCATGCAGACCGGTATCCCGGTACTGGCGACGTTCCATGCCTCGAACTCGACCAAGTTCATACAGCGTATGACCGGTCAGCCCGTGAACATTCCCATGTCCTTCATCGACAACTGCAATGTGCTGGTGTTCCAATCGGCCGTGAACGTCAACAAGAGGTACTTGAGGAGGGTCACCGCCGTGGAGGAGATGATGGGGTTCGACAAAGAAGCGGGAGGCATGCTCACCAGGACCGTCTTCAAGTGGGACTCGGCCACTGACAAGCTGTACTTCCGGGGCAACAATAACAGCTTCATCCTAGAGAACAGGATCGCAGCGGAACACGGTTACGCAGACAAGAAGGACATCTACATCGAACTAAGAAAGAGGGAAAGGATCATTGCCAAGATGGCGGAGCTGAACATTGTCGGTTACAAAGAAGTGGTCAAGGTCCTGAACGACTACTACGAGAAGGGCGAGAACTCGCTCCCCTTCAACTACTGAGGCGACAAATGGTGAAACTGAAGAGCAAGAGATTGAAACAGGGCTTCCGGGACATGAAGATGAAGCCCAAGACCTACTTCAGGCTGGTCATCATCTCCATAGTGGTCTTCGGGCTGGTAGTGCCAACATTGTTGTCCACCATCGTCATACCCCAATACCTCGCCGGGGTCATGGATAGCTCGTACTCGGTACTCCTCTATGCCGTCCCCATCTTCGGCATAGTCGCCGTGGCCATGCTTCCGATCA
>JBEKDM010000088.1:0-10393 GCA_050014375.1 Methanomassiliicoccales archaeon
AAGACTAGCCTTATGCTAGGTAGATAGAGCTTCACCGAATCTTCGAGTAGAATGTTATTGAGTTAACAGTAGTTGAAATGTTTGACGCTAGATGGAAAATGGGTAAAACTCTGAACAATTCTCAAAAAATGAACACCGGAAGAACAAAAGAATGCGGCTACCAAGACCTAAGGCCTCATTAATCGGACATTTGGAACCTTTGAAGCCACGCAACACTCTAAAAACACAAAATATGCCTGAAAAACGTGTAGAGAATCATTCGCCTATCTAATATGAAACCACCATTCTCCAGAACCGTAACCTTTTTTTAAAAAAATATGAGAAAGGGTTTTCGCTAGCCAGACTTAGGGAATCGGAAAATACCCGAATTGAATTTTAAAATCAGATGACTGGATAAAAAAATGGCGGGCCCGATGGGATTCGAACCCATGGCCTATCGGTTAAGAGCCGATCGCTCAACCTAGCTGAGCTACGGGCCCCGCGATTTCGTGGTAATGATTGAATATACATAAACATATCGTCCGCCTGACCGTCTTCTGTCAGTCGATCCATGACACATCAGTGCATACCATTTATATTCGGCACGATCTCGATCGCCTTGCCGCTTTTTACGAGCTCGCAACCTACAGACGCTGGGAGGCTCACGATATCCTCTTTCGTGAAAACATAGATGCGCGCGCCGACCGGGAACGAAGGTATGTCCTGCGTGATCCGAACGAAGACGTTCAAATGGGACGATGAACCGCTCTGTGCCGCGAAGCCCGGTGCATTCCCCCTGGCCACCGATTCTGCTTCCATGGTTGCCACCAGCCCGCAAACTGAGTCATCGGTCGAGGTGCGCATGGGGATGTATCCCTGACCGTCCATTGCCGCCGCCTTGACCGCCTTCAGACGATCGGTGATGTCCTCGAAGAAACGCTTCTCCTCGTCTGTCAACCGGGAGATGTCGACCTTTCCCCCGTTCGACTCGCGCAGCGCCATCAACATCACCTTCTTCTGTCTGAACTGAAAGATCTGGTTCCCTTTCTGGGTGACCTTCTTGATCTCGTTCGCCATGGACGAGGCCTTTGTGGAATAGGGGTCGCGCCGGATCTCCTCCTCGCTCTCCTTCTTCATACGATCGATATACTCGCGGAGCGAGGGATAAAAGTCCTTCCTGATCTCACTGATCTCGGTCGAACCCTGCTCCGTCCGGTATATCTTGGTGATATCGTTGTAATTGAGGGGCGGCAGCTGACCGTTGCTCATCGTCGCATAGATTTGGTTAATTGTATTTGAGAGTTCTCCAGCCAGATTTCTCCGATCTTCGTGATAGCCAAAGGGCAATCTTTTTTTAAGTGGCCGGAGCATCCTCGACCGTGGACTTCTCCAAGGCGGTCCGGGTGACCAAGGAGGGCACCGAGATCGATGTGATGGTCTCCCCGCACTCGACCTCGTCCGGCATCCAGGGCATCGACCAGTGGAGGGGGCGCATCATTGTGAAGATCAGGGCTCCGCCGGAAGCGGGAAAGGCCAATAAGGAGCTTATCGAACTATTCTCTGGAATGCTAGGCAAAGCCGAGCTAGGCCGGGGCTCCACTAACCGTATGAAGACGATCGTGGTCCATATGAGTCGGGAAGATGTGCTTAGGATACTGGAGGCGGCGCCATGATACGTCGGCCAAAGGAAGCGCTGGATCAGCTGACCACCATCCTCGAGGAGCTGGAGTCCAGACCTGAGGACGTCGTGCTCCTGGTGGAGGGAAAAAGGGACCGGGGAGCGTTGAACCTGTTGGGCGTTTGGGGAGAGATCGTCCAGGTACAGACCAGCGATGGTATCCTGGGCATCGCCGAGGACCTGGCGCTTAGGCACAAAAAGGCCATCATCTTGACAGACTGGGATCGGAAAGGCGGGCAGCTCTGTCTTCTGCTCAAGAACGCGCTCAAGGCCAATAGCGTGGAGTTCGAGGCGACCACCCGTTCACGTCTTGTACATATCGTCTCCGGCGATATCAAGGACGTTGAATCGTTGCCGTCGTTCTTTTCGCGACTGGTGGCCCAGGTAGAAGGACCAGCCTCCGCCGAACGGTGAGCAATTACCTATTTATCGGCCCCATTGCGTAGTCCCGACCGGATATGACCGTCGACGACAGGATGTTGAAGGAGCTCGGTATCAGGGACGTGGAAGCACTTTTCGCCGATATCCCAACGGAGATCCGCGGGGACGGGCTCACAATACAAAACGGGTTGGAGGAACACCAGGTCGTTCGCCAGATCCGGGAGATGCTGTCGTCGGACCTGAACTCGGAAAAGGCACCTTGCTTTCTCGGTGCCGGTATCTACGACCATTTCATCCCGGCAGCGGTCAAGAGTATCATCATGCGTTCGGAGTTCATCACTGCGTACACCCCCTATCAGGCTGAGATCAGCCAGGGCATGCTCCATGCCATGTTCGAGTACCAGAGCCTGATCTCTGAGCTCACCGCAATGGATGTGGTCAACTCGTCGAACTATGACGCCTCGACGGCTTTGGGGGAAGCTGCCACCATGTGCCACCGCATCCTCCCTAAGAAGAGGTTCCTGATTCCAGAGGCCATGTCCTGGGAGAAGAAAAGCGTGCTGCGAAACTATCTGGGGGGTTCGCAGATGGATGCGGTCGAGTTCGGCTACGACCCCCGCACCGGGGGCATAGACCTAAACGATCTGGCCGAGAAGGTGGACGACGACGTTTGCGGTATCTATGCAGAGGTGCCGAACTTTTTCGGGACCATCGACCCGGCCGTCCTTGAGCTCAAGAAGAAGTTCCCAGACATACCGTTGGTCATTGGGATCGACCCGATCTCATTGGGTCTGCTCACCCCTCCGGGAGAATATGGAGCTGACATAGTCATCGGCGAGGGCCAGTCTCTCGGGTCTCCGATGAACTTCGGGGGTCCCCTGCTGGGTATCTTCGCCTGCAGGAAAGAGCACGTCCGCAAGATGCCCGGACGAATTATTGGAATGACAAAAGATAACACCGGCGAACGGGCCTTCTGTATGACCTTGCAGACCAGGGAGCAGCACATACGCCGTTCGAAGGCGACGTCGAACATCTGCACCAACGAAGCGCTGATGGCGGTGGCCGCGGCCGTCTACCTGAGCGTGGTCGGGCCGAAAGGGCTGGAGGCCATTGCAAAGGTCAACATCGCCAATGCCAGGGACCTGATGGCGAGGATCGAGGAGCTGGACGGGTTTGACGCCCCGGGATTCAAGGCATACCATTTCAACGAGTTCGTGGTCCGCACCAGCGTGCGGCCAGAAAATCTGAACAAACACCTGGCGAGAAAGGGTATCATCGGCGGACTGGACCTTGTACGCCACATCCCGCGCATGAACGAGCACATGCTGTTTGCGACCACCGAGATGCACTCCGAGGCAGACCACGACAAGCTCCTCGCCGCGCTAAAAGAGGTGGTCTGATGTATCGCCAGGCCAGGTACGATACCCGGACAGTGTTCGAACTGGGAGGCGGTTCTGATCCTTGCATCCGGTTAAAAAAAGAACTGGAGGACGCCGTCCCGGAGGGAATGATGAGAAGGGGCCTCCATCTTCCCGAAGCGCCCGAACGGGAGGTGGTGAAACACTACGTCAACCTGTCCCAACGCAACTTCTCGGTGGACAACGGATTGTATCCGCTCGGTTCCTGTACCATGAAGTACAACCCCAAGTTCGCCGACGTTCTCGCCTCGATGCCTTCCGTGGCCTCGATCCATCCATACCAGGACGAGGACACGGTCCAGGGGGCCCTCCAGCTACTGCACAAGCTCGAGCAGGCCCTGTGCGCCATATCCGACATGGACGCGGTCAGTCTGCAACCGGCGGCTGGCGCTCATGGCGAGTTCACCGGCATGCTGATAGCCAAGGCGTTTCACCAGGCCAACGGACAGGATAGAACGGAAGTGATCATCCCCGACTCGGCTCATGGGACGAACCCCGCCAGCGCGGCCATGGCCGGTTTCGGTGTTCTGGAGATCCCTTCCAACGAAGATGGCTGCGTGGACATCGAAGCGCTGAAGAACGCCGTTTCTCATAAGACCGCAGCGTTCATGATAACCAACCCGAACACGCTGGGCATCTTCGAGGACCAGATACGGGAGATCGCAGACGTCGTTCACGACTCCGGGGTTTTGCTGTATTATGACGGCGCCAACTTTAACGCTATCCTGGGTATGACCTCGCCCGGTAAGATGAACTTCGACATCATGCACTTCAATTTGCACAAGACCTTCGCCACACCGCATGGCGGCGGTGGACCAGGCGCAGGACCGGTCGGCGTCCGGGAATACCTGGAGAAGTACCTACCGGTGCCGCGAGTGATCGAGCAGGGGGGAAAATACCGGCTCGACTACGATAGGCCGGACAGCATCGGCAAGGTGAGGGCGTATCACGGCAACTTCGCCGTGCTGGTGCGAGCATACGCCTACATCCTCAGGCATGGCGGGGACGGTCTTAGAGAGATATCCCAATCCGCTGTCCTGAACTCGAACTATCTGAAGGGCAGACTGACGGAAGAGTTCGAACTCCCATATCGCTCGCTGCGCAAGCACGAGTTCGTCATAAGCGCCAAGAAGCAGGCGAAGGAAAGGAACGTGAAGGCGCTGGACATTGCCAAGAGGCTCTTGGATTACGGATACATGTCGCCGACGATCTACTTCCCATCCCTCGTGGAGGAAGCGCTCATGATCGAGCCCACCGAGACCGAGACGAAGGAGACGCTGGACCAGTTCGCGGACACCTTGGTCAAGATATCCAGGGAAGATCCCGAGACCGTCCATGCCGCCCCTTACAACACGTCGGTCGGTAGGGTTGACGAGTTGTACGCCGCCCGTGAACTGATCCTCACCTGGAAGGACTACCTGGCAAAGGACAGGGATAGAAATGCAATCGATTGAATGGCGAATATTATTAGCGATGATTCGCATGAGGACACGATGAACAGTTCGCTCGGGTCCGAGGCGGGCGTGACCCATCTATCCGCCGCAGCGAAGATCATAGGCCGCTTTTACGTTTTCGAGGGCATCGATGGAGGAGGCAAGTCCACTATAGCCAGGATGCTCAGCGACAAACTTGCCACAACGCTCGGCAGGGAAACCGTCCTGACTGCGGAGCCGAGCGGGTCATGGATCGGCGATTGCGTGCGCCGGGCGAACAAGGACAACATCAACGACTTCGCTGAGGCATTGTTGTTCATGGCCGACCGGGCACAACACACCCAGGAGATATCCAGGGCGGTGGAGGAAGGCAAGATCGTCATCTGCGACCGATACTACATTTCGACCCTGGCCTACCAGGGGGTAACATTGGAACGTCTGGTCCCGGACCCGGTGCTCTGGCTTAGGGCGGTCAACGCCCCGATCATCCGCCGGCCGGATATCACCTTCTACTTCGAGATCGACCCGGAAATGGCGATGAAACGCATGAAGCACCGCGACGAGAAGAGCAAGTTCGAGAAGCTCGGCTTTCTCAATAAGGTCGCTGCGATCTACAAAGAGATGTCCATCTCCGACCCCAGTGCCCACATCATCGACGCCTCCAGACCTCTGGAGGATGTTTTCGCCGATGTGCTCGAGGCGGTACAGCAGAACGTTTAATACCGTGCTTGGAATTGGTAGAGCATGCATCCTTCCGAGGGCATCCGTTGCACCAAGAGCAGGAAACTGTTCGGAAAGCGCATTGTGCTGGGAATCACCGGATCGATCGCCGCCGTGGAATGCCTGGAGCTCGCCAGGGAACTGATCAGGCACGGAGCGGAAGTGCACGCCGTGCTCTCTCCGGAAGCGCAGAAGATCATCACGCAGTGCTCCATGGTGTTCGCCACCGGCAACGATGTCATCACCAACCTCGACGGATGGGTGCAGCATGTGGACCTGCTGGGCAACGCCCAGGACAAGGCCGATATCCTTCTAATTGCACCATGCACCGCCAATACCATCTCCAAGATCGCCTGCGGCATCGACGATACGCCGGTGACGACGATGGCGACGACGGCGCTTGGCTCCAAAACCCCCGTAATGATCGCTCCGGCGATGCACGCAGCGATGTACGATAACCCGATCGTCCAGACCAACATCAGTGCGCTGAAGTACATCGGGCTCGATTTCGTCGGGCCGCGGATGGAGGAGGGCAAGGCCAAGGTTGCCACCAACGAGGAGATCGTGGAGGCCGTGCTCCGCCGACTGGGCCAGGGCGACTATCAAGGCAAGAGGGTACTGGTGATCGGCGGTTCGTCCGAGGAGGCGATCGACGATATGAGGATCATAACCAACCGTGGAACCGGGGAGACGGCCGTGGAACTGGCCAGGGCAGCTTATGAACGGGGAGCTGAAGTGGAACTGTGGATGGGGCGCTGCTCTGTGCCACTGCCCTCGTTCATTCCGACCAGGCGGTTCGGGACCGTCGGTGACCTGGTGAAAATGATCCCGCAGGTATCGCACGACATTGTTTTCGTCCCCGCGGCACTATCTGATTTCGCCCCGAAGAGGTCCGAGGGCAAGCTATCGTCCGAATCGAAGGAGCTCGAGCTGGCGCTGGAACCAGTCGTCAAGGTCCTTCCCCTGTTGAGAAAGAAGAAGGTCAAGCTGATCGGTTTCAAGGCCGAGAGCGGTGTGGGCGAGTCTGAACTGGTGGTCAAGGCCGAGCAGCGGGTGAAGCAGTACAAGCTGGACGCGATCGTGGCCAATGACCTGACGGAAGTGAGGCCGGGGTCGACATCGGTCCTGTTCATCACGAACAAAGGCAAGTATGTGAGGCTGTCGGGAACCAAGAGGGAGGTCGCCGACCTGCTCCTGGATAAGGTAGCAATACCATGAGGAGAGCCATAGCGTTCTGCCCCGGACACATCACCGGCTTCTTCCAGGTGATGGAGCATGACAACATTTTCGCCAGCGGTTCCCGGGGCGCCGGTTTCTGTACCGAACTCGGCGCACGCTCTGAGGTCTGGATGACCGACGGCGAGGGCAGCATCGAGGTCAACATCAATGGGAAACAGACGTTCGCGCCGGTGACCGAATATGCGCTAAGAAAGATACTAAAGACCGAACCTTTCGACCTCAACGTGGTGACCACTCTAGGCCTTCCGGTCTCTCAGGGCTTCGGGACCAGCGCGGCCGGCGCCCTGTCGGCATCATTGGCCCTTTCCAGTCTGATGGGGCGCCCGTCCCACGAGGCGTTCGAGGCGGCCCACGAATCCGAGATAGTGAACCATACCGGCTTGGGTGATGTGTCGGCGATGTTTCGGGGCGGGATGACGTTCCGGAGTAAGGAGGGCCTGCCTCCGCTAGGCAAAGTGGACCGGTTCGACGGAGAACCGGAAATGGTCCTGTGCGAGGTCGGGAAGCCGATCAAGACCAGCGACGTTCTCACCAACGAACAGATGAAAGTGAAGATCAACTCCATGGGCAATAAATGCCTGGAAGAGTTCGAGCTGGACCCGACCCTCCCCGCATTTACCCGGTTGTCCATGCGGTTCGCGGTCGAAAGCGGCATCGCTTCCCCTGAGGCCCTGAAGGCGATCGCTGCGACGGAAAAGTTCGGGCAGGCCAGCATATCCATGCTCGGTAATTCGGTGTTCGCTTTCGGGGAAACGGACCGGCTTGAGGAAGTTCTTTCCGCCTTTGGCATGACCTACCGCACGAAGGTGGACATAAAAGGGCCCCGCCTGATTAAGTGACGGGCCGGGACACGAAAATCTATTTGATCGCAGGACGGCTCAACCTGAACACACCGAACTATAGAGAAGCTTTTTTTCTAATCCACTCGCCATTTTTCCAGTATATTTTGATCAATACTACCGTGAGGATTGAAATAATTAGTATCAGAGCGGCCAGGGCCATCCATTTATACCCATTATAAATAAAATACAACTAACAATAGCGCAGAAGGCAACATAAGCAGGATCCCTATGATCCTGGTAATTTTTATTACGTCAAATTGAGAAAGCTCCTCTTTTGACATCATATTGAACCCAGATACTAAAAAAAATCCAGTGTTTCACGGTTATCAATAAACCGAACACGAATACCCCCAACAATATTATTGTGATGAAGATAGGAACCACTATTTCTACCTCAGACAATTTTTATTCAATAATAGGTAAATAGATATTAAAAAACGTATGGATAATGACAGCTTATTTCCAAGCCCTCTTCCAAATCATCAGGTGGAGGGACCGGATCCTATGAGTACTGGCGAGAGGGCGTTGGAAACGACTTTATGGAAAAAACCTGGACCGGGACCTCAACGAGCCTCTCGGAAAATAAGGGATCACTCGTAGAGAGTGAACAGCTGGTCGTCCCCGCCGACGTCGAACAGCCCGATCCTGGCACCGCAATCGAGCCAACCGTGGGCGTAGTTGACGGAGGCGAAGGCGTTTATGAAGTCCCCTACCTCACGAAAATGTTTGGCGTCGTTGTAATAGGTCGTCGCCATCTCCAGGAATGAGTCGGCCAGCTTTCGGTTGAAAGAGCGTTCCGGCGGCGAGACCTTGATCTTGTCCAAAGCACGCCTGGTGATATCCAGGTATCGTTCCAGGTGCTCGTCCGTGATGCGGTCCCGCTTCATCTCTACCCCTTCGTGGGGATGATCTCGACGCTCTCCCCGCCGTGCCTCGACTCACGAGGTCTGACCTCCACGAACAAAGGCATCTGGATGTTGCCCCCGACGATCAATGCTACGCCGATGGGCAGGCGCTGGATGTCGTCCTCCATTCCTTCCGAGAGTCCTTCGACAGAAGAAAGGATAGCTTTCAGGTCGTTCGGGTTGGTCACTTTGAGAATCATCTGGGTATTGCACTGCGATAGGACATTCTTGTCGATCTTGGCGGCCCTCTGCGAGATGATCGTGAGACCGAGACCGAACTTCCTGCCCTCGGCGGCGATGGTCCGGAATATCTTGGATGACGCTGCCAGGCCTTGCTGTGGACACCAGTTGTGAGCTTCCTCGGCTACCAGCATCATGGGCGGGATCTTCCCGATCTTGCGCAGTTCGAACAGTGCGGTGCAGATGCGGTTGACGATGAGCTCGGCGATGTCTGGTGGCGTTCCGCGCAGGTTGATGATGGTCATCTTCCCTTGCACCACCAGCTCGTCTATGCGGGTTCCCTGCGGCGCGAAGATATTGACCTCGTTGAGGTACTCCAGTTCGGCGATGAGGGAGTTGTTGGCGGCGTCCTCCTCAGCCTCGAGCATGGCGATTATGTCCTTGAGGCCAAAGTCCTTCTTAACCGATTTGACAGAGTCGATGGCCTTGCGCAGCGCGGTCAGGAACACTTTCCCATTCTTGATCTGGGTCAGACCCAGCAACTCCCGCGCGTCGATGTTCGCCAAGGTGAACTTCAAAGGCTTGGCGTTCTTGTTGACGCTCACATCGGTGGCGAACTCCTGGATCTTATCACCGAAGCCTTGGGGAACGATATGGAAGTCCTTGGACCCCTTCGGCGTGGAACCGGTGTCACGCATTGCCGAATATTCCCCGTGCGGGTCGATGACCATGACCGTGACGTCGTGCTTCATCAGCTCCTCGATCAGGTCGCCGCAGAGGAACGACTTTCCACCCCCGGTCTTGGCCAGGATAGAAACATGCTTCTGCACCATGGCATTGATGTCGACCTCAATGCGGATGTCGTGCCCGAAAAGGTATCCCAGATAAGCACCGGTCTTGGTGTGCTCCTTCAGGCCGATGGAGTCCTTGATCAGCTCATCCTTGGCCCGGAAGACCATGTCGCCAGCCTTGAACGGAGAGCGCGGAACCTGTAGCAGACCTCGGTCATCGCGGAAGCCGACGACGTTGACGGTCGCGGCGACCATTTCGTCGATGTCGACGCTCATGCCCTCGGAGATCTTCTTAGCCTTCTCGATGGTCAGGTCGGTCTTCCGTTGCACATCGACGACCTGACCTAGTACCCAACCGTCGTGGATATGCTTGACCTGGATGTACTCCATCTTCTCGATGTCACCGATGACCCGGAAGTGGAACTCGGTGGAGCCTACGTTGCCATAGATGATCCCGACGCCATCAAGGTCGCCATATTTCTCATCGTGAACGAGGTGATCGGACGGAGCCCTCACTTTGGGCGGAGCGATCTCGGAAGGATGAACCAGCGGTTCCGCTTCGACCGGTTCGTCGGCTCCGGGGTCCTCAATGACCGCCTCCGGCTTCGGCTCGAGATCGAGGCTCGTTTCGTCTTCCGAAAAGGCATGGCCTGATGTAGATTCAGAATCTGAATTGGTTTGCATTCCCATCCTGACCGACATATCAAGTGGATGGAATAAATATCTTTGCAACTTAATCCTGGACCAGATGGAACCTTTGTCATCGTCCGGTTGGATGAAACCGACTAAGCGGTCCTATCTTGATCGACCAATATCATCGAAGAGTG
>JBEKDM010000089.1:0-10334 GCA_050014375.1 Methanomassiliicoccales archaeon
ACTTCATCCGCGGCCTCAGTTCGGTATGCTCGAACGACTCCGACCTATTCAAGGAAAGCAATGACATACGCAAAAATGTGGGTCTGGAAGGGATCGGGAAAAGGACCGGGCTTAGATACAGCCGTCAAAAACCCCTGGGGTTCGTTTATGCGGTCCCTTCCTGCGTCAAGACCATCTACTGTTTCACGCCGGTGGAGGACATACTGCGCCTGGACCCATTCAGCAAGATGTGTCGGATCGATCTTACCCCCATTGGGAGCGGGCATTCAAAAGAGATATTCGAAAACCTGAGCCGGTACTATGCTCTTGCCTACGATTTCGATACCAATGGCCGTTTCTCTGGCGATGACCAGATCGTCAGCGGGGCGTTCAATGGCGGTCTGCGCATGGGGATCAAAGGCGCCGTCGAGATCTTCGATAGGGTGAGGTTGAAGAACGATGACCCAAGCACCGCATGACCTGTCCCCGGTAATGCGCAGGAACCGGTTGCCAAGGACCTGGGGGATATTCTATGGCAGATACGGTAAGATGCTCCCAGTGCAGGAGATGGCGCTCTCGGTCATCATGGCTCACAAGAACGCCATGGTCATCGCGCCGACCGCGACGGGCAAGACCGAAGCGGTGATGGCTCCCTTATCAGAACTGATGCTGGATGAGAAATGGGCCGGTCTTTCAGTGGTCTATATCGCTCCGACCCGGGCGCTGGTCAACGATGTGCGTTTTCGTCTCAAGGACCAGCTTGAACAGGTCGGTATCGTTCTGGAGATCAAGACCGGGGACAATCCGAGCCTGGACTACGATAAGCCTCCCGATATCCTGGTCACCACCCCGGAGTCATTGGACTCCATCCTCTGCCGTCACCCGGATGCGCTGAGGGGTTTAAGATCGCTCATACTTGATGAGATACATCTCATCGACAACACCTACCGGGGGGACCAATTAAGGCTGTTGATCAGGCGACTAAGGGCGATGAAAGAAATGAGCTTTTCCACATACTGCCTTTCGGCGACAGTGGTGGATCCCGCCGAGGTCGGTCTCAGATATCTGCCGCCGGACTTCGAGGTCGTCCAGGTGGCCGGAGGTCGGGAGATCAACTGTACCTATGTCGATTCACTGGATAGTGCGTTTGCCCAAATCGATTCCGAACGTTTGAAGAAGGCGCTCATTTTCTGCAATTCCCGGAAAGGGACCGAGCACGTAGGATCGCTCTGCAGGGACCGCTGGGACCCGAACAGCGTCGTGGTGCATCATGGAAGCCTTTCGAAGCAGACCCGCGAAGAAGGCGAGGGGTTCATGAAGGGATCGCCCTGGTGCATCTGCGTGGCGACCATGACCCTGGAGATCGGGATCGACATCGGGGACATAGACGTGGTCGTGTTGGCCGATATCCCTCATAGCGTTTCATCCATGCTCCAGAGGATCGGCAGGTCCAATCGGCGGCAGAGCGTCAACCGGGTCATCGCCGTTTACGAGACCGACGATGAACTGGACACTCTGATGGAGATGATGGAAAGGGCCAAGGTAGGGGTGTTAGAACCGAGGACATATCACGCGGACGAATCGGTGGCCGTACAACAGATCTTCTCTCTGCTTTACTCAAGACCGTCGGGGATGTCAATAGATGATCTTAGTTCCCTGATGGAGGGTTTCATCTCTTATTCGGATCTGGATAGTATTATTCAATCACTGCATGACCATGAGTTGATCGAGATCAGGAATGGGAGAATACAGGCGAGCACATCTTTGATGGACTTTGGTGAACGCGGCAAGGTCCATTCGAACATACCCGATCCATTCTCGGTACAGGTGGTGGAGGAGAAGAGCAACACTCCGATCGGCGAGATCTACCTGCCGGTGGATGAGGTTTTTACACTAGGCGGCCGGACCTGGAAGATGTCAAGACTGGAGAACGGAAAGCTCTATGTCAGAGCATGCAACTTAAAGGCAGGCAATGTGCGATTTCGACCACTGGTCAATTACGGGGCGTTCTTCAAATATCTGCCAGATGAAATGAGATCAAGAATGAAGGACAGGGCAAAGACATTCCAATCTTAGTGGAAGGCGTTCATCTTGTTCTTTCTCTCGCCACTATTGAACACCAGACAACTGGATCGATCGACTTCGTGACGTCATAAATCTTCAATTTTAGAAAATATTACTTTAATATTGGAGCCTGTCCAAAAAAAAGAAGATCGACTAACTTGGTCACTATTTCGACCAAATCTTACGGATTAACGGGAATGAGACGGATAATATGGACAGATGAACGTAATCGTTATCGGGCAGATATCATCGAAGCACTGGCCTTAGTAGTCACGCTAGAATGGCATGCCATCCTAAACTCCCAGATTTCTCTAACTAGCCGGTTAATCTACTGATGTTATTCAATGCTGGATCTACAAATGTTTATCTACTTACATAGTTATACCTATTATGTATGTCTTACATTGTCCACCAGAAGGTCAAAGGGAAGACCTATGCCTATGAAGCGGAGTCATATTGGGACCCGGAGAAGAAGGCTCCCAGGCAACGGCGGCGCTACCTGGGCGTGGTAGACGAACTGACCGGCCAGATCATCGAAAAGAGTTTTCAACGCGACATAAAATCCGCCAAGGATTACGGCCCGACCTACCTGCTGGACCACATTGCCGGCGAGCTCAAGTTGCGCAAGAAGCTGAGCGACGCCTTCGGTGCGCAGGGCGAGGAGATCCTCGCCCTGGCCATAGCCAAGGTGATCAAACCGGATGCGCTGCGGAACCTCCACCGCGTTCTCGAGGATTCGTTCCTGCCCGAGCTGTACTCTATGAAGGGAGAGTACACGTCGCAGCGGATGTCCAGGCTGATCGAGGACCTGGGCGGGAAGGAGGCCGCCATGGCCTCCTTCTACGCCTCCCTGGTACGTCCCAATGAGAAGGCGTTGATCTACGACATCACCTCGCTCTCCTCCTATTCCAGGAACATGGAGTGGCTCGAGTACGGTTACAACCGGGACGGCATGGGCCTGCCCCAGGTCAACCTGGGTCTGGTCGTCTCGTTGGAGACCAAGATGCCGTTGCTCCTCAAGCTCTTCCCCGGCAGCGTGACCGACGTGGTCACGCTGCGCAACCTGGCCGAGGAGGCCAGGTCGATCGGCATCATTGATTGCATGTTCATCATCGACCGGGGATTCTACAGCGAAGGCAACATCGAGATGCTGAAGGAGGCGAACATCGACTTCATCCTGCCCTTGCCCTTCGGCCGGAAGGTGGGCAAGGGGTTGATCTCCGAAACGAACGCCAGCATTGCCGACGCGGAGAACGCCCGGATCTTCAAGGACGAGGTCTACCACGTGGTCGAGGAGGAGCTGGAGATCGCCGGCGTGAAGCTGAAAGGCTTCGTCTTCTTCAGCAAGAAGAAGGAATCGGAGCAGCACCAGTCGTTCTACCGTCACCTGCTCGATGTCGAGCAGGTGCTGGAGGGCACAAAGGTCTGGCGGGGCAACCCCATGCAGCATTTCAAGGATGCCGCCGGTCAATTCGCCAACTACTTCGAATGCACGGTGCAGGACCGGGTCCTGCACTTGAAACGGAGGCAGAATGCCATTGCCCAGGCGGAGAACCGCTTCGGAAAGATGATCCTGCTGTCATCCCAGACGGACGCCACTTGGGAAAATGTCCTGTCCCTCTATCGCCAAAGAGAGGAAGTGGAAGAGCATTTCAACCAGCTCAAGAACGAGCTGGGTCTCATGCCCCTGCGGATCCAGAAGACCGTCTCGTTGAGAGGACTGCTCTTCATCTTCTTCGTGGCGTTGATGATCCGCGTCCAGCTGCTGAACCGGGCCCGGGAGGCGGGCCTGCTGGCCCGCCAATCGGTGGACGATATCATGTTCGAAATGTCGAAGGTCAGGGCGGTCAGCACCGGCGGGCGCTGGATGCTGACCGAGGTCACGAAGAATGCCAGGGTACCGCTGCAGAAGATGAAGATACCGGTGCCGGTCGGGGTCAAGACCTATTTATAACTCACGAGGAGTTTAGGTTAAGATACTGGCAATGTAACATTTTGTTATAAAATAATCACATTATGTAACCCGGATTTCCGAAGAAGCCTTAGACAATGGTGATATTATGGCAAAGTAACTCAAATTTCAGCAGCTCTTATCCAAGAACACAATGTTTACTGCGGAGCGATAGAAGAGAAGGGTGTTAGTTCCGATAACTCTGGAACAAAATATGCCACATGCGGCATACTTGCGGTCCTTTGGAATAACGGCACGATCGTGACCACCACCATTCGAGTGGAAAACCCGGACGATCAACAAACGGCAATCGATACCCAGACTGCCGATGTTAGGGGCGAACTCGATGCCTTGACCAGGCAGCTGAACGACATGAACTGCACCATATCTCACCGCAGTTCACAAAACATTTCCTCTATGCAATAAACAGGTGTCATCGATGACAGATAATCAGACAGAATACTGATCAGAACAGCCTCTCCCGCAGATGCCCCAACAGACAACCAGCCCCAAGCCCCCAAAGTCAGGCGGCAGTTCGTCGCCGTCTTGTACGAGGGGATGCCAAAGCCTAGGGTGGAGATCAACGGGATGGACTTGGAGGCTTCCCCGACGGTGTTAAGGAAGTTGGCGAATGATCTGGAGAATCAGTATATGATGAGTTGAACTATTCATTTCATATGTTCTTAGGGATCGTGAAGAAAAAGGTCGCGCCCTTCCCCTCCTCGGACTCGACCCATATCCTACCGCCGTGGCGTTCGACGATCTTTTTGGCTATGGCCAAGCCTATGCCAGTCCCGGCGACCTCATCCCTAGTATAAAGCCGTTGGAACATCTGGAAGATCCTGTCCGTATATTCCATGTTCAGACCGATGCCGTTGTCCTTTACCGAGAAGATCCATTCCCCTGATCCCGATGTCGCCGAGACATGGATCCTCGGTGGTTCCTCACCGTGGAACTTGATCGCATTGCTGATCAGGTTCTGTATCACCTGGACCAATTGCGACTCGTCCGCGAGGACAGATGGGAGCGGGTCTATGTCGATCTCCGCCCTGTTCTCCTCTATATGGATCTTGAGGATGTCGATCGTTCTGCCGACCACCGTGTTCATGTCGACCAGATCGAAATGCTTGCCATGGATATCGATCCTCGAGAATTCCAGCAGGTCGTCGATCAGCTCTTTCATGCGTTTCCCGCCGTCGACGGCGTACTGAATGTATTCAAGAGCCTCGCCATCGAGCCTGTCCTTCTGTCTCCTCTCGAGAAGGGTCAGGTAGCTGATGACCATCCGGAGCGGTTCTTGCAGGTCATGCGAGGCGACGTAGACGAACTGCTGCAGTTCGGTGTTGGAACGTTTCAGCATCTCCGCATACTCCTCGGTTTCCTTCTGCGCTATCTTAATAGGCGTGATGTCAGCGCTGGATACGATGATGTGGTCCTTGCCGAGGGGCACGAAGGTCGATAGGTAGTTACGTCCGTTGAAGTTCTCTTCGACTCTGAGCGGTTTACCAAGCGACATCGCCTCTCGCACGTTCTTGAGGTGCATCGCTGCCACATCAGGGCTGAACAGCTTCCCCAGGCTTTTTCCTCTGACATCGCCGATAGAGCTGAATCCCCAGGATCTGAGGGCGGCAGAGTTGGCGTCGATGAGGATGCTGTCAACGACATCGCCCTTCTCGTCGAAGACAAGCTGGCGAAGGGTGACTGTTTCCAAGATGTTCTCGAACAGCGAACGATACCGGGCCTCGCTCTCGGTCAAGTCCTTCGTGCGTTCCTGAACTTTCATTTCAAGCTCTTCGTTCGCCTTCTTGAGTGCATCCTCCGATTGAATACGCTCGCTGAGGTCGGTGATAACGACAGAATATGTTGGCTTATCAGAAGGAGGAAAATAACTCACCGAAAGTTGCATAGGGACCTGGGTCCCGTCCTCCGCCTCGAACAAAATGTCGCCTCGTACCGGACCATTGACGCTTTTTTCCAGAAGGCTACGGAATGCCTTTCTCTTCGAAAGGTGAATGTAGGTATCCAGGTTCTTGCCGATCACCTTCTCAGGATGAGTCCTCATTGAGTCGGCGAACCTTCGGTTGCTGTACAGGATCCCGCCGTCATGCGAGATCTCGACGGCACCCTCGTTCATCTGCTCGAAGAATGTACGATACGGATCCTCCGCTCCCTTGATCGTAAAATTTTGGTCGCCATTTTTAGCAGAGACCTTGATAGCGTCAACTTCGCCCCTTCGTATCGCCTCCAGAGTCTGGGTCGTTTTCTCGAGTTCTTCTTGGAGGGCCTTGATCTTGGCTTCCAAGTCCTTGTTCTCCGACCGCAATTTTTCTTGGTCGATGGCGATGCCCTTTTTCGAGCTCATTTTTTACTCATCCTTTTCATCGATCGAGACAATTGATTCATTTTCAGACATCTACGCCGCCAGTCCTTTGTCATGAGGTTGATATCCAATCCTATTAGAACTCTTCTCATCGTTGGAAGGGTCCCCTCACTAACTCGATGAGGTCAAACTCAATCAGAGAGCATGAAGATTCACCTATGAATATTAACAGTGTTTACCACTTCTCCTGGTATTCCATCGACAAAATCATCAATACTAGTTTGCTGAATCTCAATCCGATCTGGATATAGAACAGTTATGCTATATTTTTTCTTTCGGTCCAATAATTCTAGGTATGAACTACAAACGTCGTTTAGCCAATTTGAGGTTTCACTGATTATTTCAGGAATTATTTGCCTATACCCGTAAATCAACTCTTGATTTGTATCAATCACTTCGTTTGGAGATTCTCTCAATTCATAATTGAGGTATTCCGGTGATGCTTCTCCGCTCGGACCTTTTGAATAAACAGTCATTCCTGTAAGGAAATGTGTTGAATTGTGTCTGATTCTGCCTACCGTTGAGAAAAAGCCAGAATATTTCTTCACAGTATGATCATAAGAAGAGCTGAAAGAAAGTTGACCATTGGTAATCAGAGACGTCTGTTTTAAGAATTTCCTGCTACCGTTTTTCTTTGGATTGAACAGCATCAGGTTAATATTTGCAATTGTTTCCATTATTTTGAAAATCACATCAGCCAAGGTCTCAAAATAGAAAGTCAAAATGTTATTGGCATTAAATGAGGAAGACCCGTTTGTCTGCACTCTTGAGTACTCCTCCAATGCCTTGTCCATCCAGTAGTTAATATTGGTTACAATATGATTGATTACCCAGATTCTGTTCTGAAATGAAATTATATACCTCAAAAAGTAACTTTCTGGACTGCCCTTCTTTGTAACATATGGATTTGTTTTTGATACAAGTTCGGGGTATTCGGCGTTTTTGAATCGCAAAAAAACGTCAATAGGAGATGGTTTCTCGATTGCCACGTATTTACATGATTGTGGGATATATTTATTGTTACAATCGGTTGAGAATATTGCAACCTTTGTTTCTTGCGTTTCTAGTAACTAGTCAAATTCACTTTCGCTCCCCTCTACCCGCAACCCCTAAGACACCTGAAAATCTCGATTCGTGAAAGAGAGGCATTTCGATTCCTTAGCTTCGTTCACTAACATCTTCTTGATATCCCCTTCCTGGGTCCAATCGATCAATTCACTTCAATCGAAATGCCTTCCTAATGAGCTATCGTCGTTAGCAAGAAGACTCCGAAAATTCGTCATTCTAGCATCCTGCGTTGACGAGAAAGAAAGTCATCGACCTATCCGTATCAATCGAGGAAGAATTTCGAAGTAAATAATGGTGATCTTTGAAGAAATTTGATGGCAAACAGGCATAATCTACCTCGATTCACACGAAATTTGTATATAAATAATATATTAACTGGCATCGCATAAATATATGAATATGAATAACAATATGTCATCATCCTCTGTACATGCGGCGTGCTTCGAGTAAGACCTGAAAACCGAACATCTACACCCTCGAAACAACCCTCGAAAATTCGAGCAGCATGAGTTGGAAATGCGAAGATCATCGAACCCGTCCGATAGTCTCGCACAGAGTATGGATGATGGGTAGGAAGAGCGGTACCATGAATTATTCCATTAGGTCGGCAACAAGGCAATATTTGGAAACTATGGTGAAAGTTGAAACCTATTCTGTCCCGAATAATGAGACGAAGACCCTGAATAAGCTTCTGGGGATGGTCAAGGACGGGAAATTGAAAGGGTTCACGAACACGAACCTCACAGAGATAGATAAAAGCGACATCTTGGCCATTGTAGATTTCCTGAGGAAGAATGGGATGGATGATGGTTCCATCCTTCGATATTTAAGATTCATCAAAGAAGAGTCGATCCGATATAAGGGCTTGGAAATGGGGTCTCAAGTAAAGGACCATCATTCGAACCTCGGCAAACGGGAGGCGGGAAGGGAACCGATCGCCCTGTCCGAAATCGGGGTGCAATTAGGAGATTCGAACATGAACAGTACTGGGCGATACCATTCGAGGCTGTCTCGGTGGAAAACGCCACGATCTCCAATTCATATCATCGTCATTGGAGAAATAGCACAATAAACCAAGCATTTTATATCATAAAACTCTCTCTATTTTCATCAAAATTGTATATAAACAAATACTAACTGGTACATGTAATAAATAATAACTTTTATATTCTTTAATAACTATAACACATTGACCCGCGTCCTAACAGGGAATCGGGAACAAGTGAAGAAGATCGAATGAGATTCCATCCGGCGGAGCGAGCTCTAGAGTCTGAGAAGGAACAAAAGGTGACCCTTGAGCTAAACGGATCCTATTGGACGGAACATTCGGGTCCTTTTCTCATAGGTCACAGCGAGGACATCAAACACACTTCATCGGAACCGTCCTTTCTCATTCCATGCATTGACCGGGTCCGAAGATCAAACGTCCGAACGATTGTGCAGTACTCGAGGGGGTCGTGATGAGCTCCCCCAGAAACTTGTCCGTCCGCCCGGCCAAGACAGGTGGTTTCGCTCAACGCCCCAAGAAACCGGCCAACAGAGAAGCGGTAAATACCGGGCAAGGACATCCCCGAACCGAGAACTATGGTCCGCCAAAAGCGGACGGTAGGGGCTCAGTGGCAAGTGGTAGAGGTCGTCCAAGGAAGAACAAGAACACCGAGATGGAGGGATGGAACGTGGGCAGATATCCCTTCATGAGAGACGCCTTGGCCTACCTCAGGGCAATGGAGACGGTATTCGCCCCCAGCACGATGAAAGAGGCGGAGAGAAGGTTGAGAAGGATGGACAAGGACCTAACGGCCCTGAAGGAGAGTGGAACGATCAAGAACATAGCAGCCTATGCTCTCACCGAAGAGGACATCCTTGCCTATCTCAAACTGCTACGGGACAGAGGAATGCATGACTCAGGCGTCTGCCACAACGTGGACACCCTGAGCAGCGTCATGAACTACATCGGGAACCCCTCCATGGAAAGGGCTAAGGCGAAATATCGTCAACATTTCCCCAAGCGAGGTTCGAAGCGTTATAACCCCATTCCCACGGATGAGCGGTCAAAGATCATCGAATGCGCCAACAATGTATCGGAAAAAGATTGGATGCTCATGGAAGCCTATGGTCTGACCGTGACCGCCATCTGCACCGGTCTGAGACCGAAGGAACTGCGGTTGGCGAACATCTCCGACCTGGACCTGAAAAAGGAGATCCTATACACCGAACACGTAAAAGCAGAGGATTCGTACGGTAACGCCCGGTACACTGCCGTGCACCCTGACGGTCTCACGTTCCTGACCAGGTACGTGAAAGTGAGGAGCGAGAGGCTAGCCGGAGAGGGCATAACCAATTGCGAAGCATTGTTCCCCGCAATACAGGATATACATAGAGAAGGGGATGGATACTTCGCAGCGAATAGCCTGACCAAGCTCCGGGCCAGGGTGACGGCCGATTCCGGCGTGAAATTCGACCTACGGGCCTGTAGACGAACCTTCGGACAAGAGAACGTCAACCTAGGCGTCCCATTGGACGCCGTGTCCCGGATGATGGGGCACGCCACCACCACGACCACTGAGAAGTACTACTGTCGGAAACCGAACGAGATGGCGATAGCCGAGGCCCAAAAGATATATAAAGCCCAACCCGAAAAGCGCCAACCTATCGTTATCAGGCCAGATCGCAAGAGGCGATTTCCTGAGAATTTTTTCCGTCTGACTGGATAAGCGAGAAGTGCGGGCGTCGGCCCTCGAACCAATGTCTATCCAGACAATAATAATTCGAATTCAATTAAATGGGAAATTGCACAAACCCCTTAATTGTTTTTTTATATTTCGAATAGCTCTTTTAAATACTTTTAAACATCTTTATAAATGATACCATTGGATGATTTATACACTTTTC
>JBEKDM010000090.1:0-10151 GCA_050014375.1 Methanomassiliicoccales archaeon
GCCGACCGTAGCAGATAGGCCTATCCTCTGGAAATCTCCGGCTAGATAGACCAGGCGCTCCATCGCGATGGAGAGCTGCGCACCGCGCTCATCGTTCGCCAACTCATGGATCTCGTCGACCACAAAGAACTTCACGTTTGCAAGGTGCTGTCTCAAGTTCTTGCCGGTGAACATGATCTGCAATGTTTCCGGGGTTGTGATAAGCACATCCGGCGCGAACTTGGACTGGTGCTGCCGTTCCGATTGTGGGGTGTCGCCATGACGAACCGCGACTCTCAGGTTGAGGGCGTCCCCGAACTCTTCCAGGCGTCTTAACATATCTCGGTTCAGCGCCCGTAGCGGCGTCACATAGATGCAGCGAATGCCCTTCCCCTCGGTGGAGATGAGCTTATGGAAAATGGGCAGCATCGCCGCCTCGGTCTTGCCGATCCCAGTTGGTGCCACGAGCAGGATGTTCCTTCCTGCCAGTATGTGCGGGATGGCCTCCGTCTGGGGCCCGGTGGGCATGCTGATTTCCTTGTCGGAGAGGACCTTCCTGATCCTCTCGTCCAGAAGTTCGAATACCATGGCAACGTGTCCAGGTGATTACCTAACGAAAGTGCATCGATACTTGAATCTTTGCGAAAGACGGACGAAAATGGTCTATTTACGCTATAAGAAAGGAAATTGAGGACCGGTCGGTGACCGGCTTTAGCGTTTACTTTTTCTCCGCAGGCGGGGATGGGGTAGCTGGCGCCGGGGCGGCCGGTGCGGCAACAGGTGCTGGCGGCAACGGCTCCGTGGCCTCGAGCAACATCTCGGATATGTCCATGACCTTGATCTTGGCGCCGATCTTCTTTGCGCCCTGCTGCAAATTGACCACACAGAAGGGGCAGGAGGTTGCCAGGATGTCCGCTCCGGTCTCAACGGCCTCTTTGACCCTCTCTGCAGCGATGTTCACCGCCATATCGTTGAAGGCGGACTTGTAACCGCCGCCAGCACCGCAGCACCGGGAGTCCATCCTTACATGCTTCATCTCGACCAGGGTAACGCCCGGGATCGACCTGATGCACTCGCGCGGTGAGTCGAACACTTGCGCATGGCGCCCCAGATGGCATGGGTCATGGTAGGTGACCTTGGCCTTGATCTCCTTGGTGAACTTGAGCTTCTTGTCCTTGATCATCTTCTCGGCGGATTGCGAGAAGTGCTGCACTAGGAATGCTGGATTGGAGTAGTACTTCCCATAGTCATGCGAGGTGGTCTTGTAGCATCCCGCGCAGGTCATGACCATGGACTTGGCGCCCATCGTTTCGACATGGGTGATGGTGTGCTCGGCGAACTTGGCGGTAAGCCTGGTCTGTCCGGTCCTGAGCGCCGGCGACGTGCAGCACCATTCGTCCTCTCCCAGGATGTTGATGGTGGCGCCTCCGCGGCTCAGTACGGTGACTCCGGCCTTGGCCAGCTGCGGTGCCCTGTAGGACGCGGTGCATCCGGCGAAGAAAACGATGTCAGGCTGCGGCGAGAGCGGTATCTCCTTCGGGAACCATGCTCCACGCTTCTCCATCGGCTCGTCGTAAGGGTTGCGTTTCTCTTCCAGACGCTCACGGATCTTGATGTGTGCCGGCATCGGTCCCTGGCCCTGCTCGTGGGCCCATTCCCTGACAACTTCCCAGAACTCGGCAAACTCGATGCTGACGTGACAGACGGTCCAGCATCTGGCGCATCCGGTGCATTGGTAAAGGGCGTCGATGAACTCCTGGTCCAACTTGATCTTCCTGCCCAACAAGGTGTCCAGAGCGTTTCTCTTGGCCAGTTGGTTCAGGTAGTAGACCTTGCCCCTAGGTGAGTTCGACTCCCAGCGGTTCTGATTGTAGGTATCGCAGACCTGGACACAGTATCCGCATTGAAGACATGCAGCCATATCTCTTTCAAGGCTTTTTGGTAACTTGACCATTCAAATACCTCTTGAACACCGGTCGGTATCAGATGAGAGAGCCGATAGCCGTTGGTAGGTTGGTGAGTAAGCATGGAGGACGGATATAAAAATCTGCTGACGGACCGCACGCTATCCCTTGTTAAGGGTGATGTGGCTTCTCCTGTTGAGGACCTGCGCAGGATGCCTCTAGCCTTCCAATATCGGGGTGTAAGCGTACCAGCTGCCATCTGTTTTCAGCATATGCAATGACGACTCGAGGAGGATCTTATGCTTCTCCTCGATCTGAGTGAGTGTGATGAGAATGTTCTTTATCCTCGGGTCGTCCACCATGGCCGATGCATCCTGATACATCTTGACTGAGGCGATTTCCACGTCCAGCCCGATCTGCACCGCCCGGATCTCGTCCTTGACTGTCAGGCAGGCGCCTTCTGGAGGGAACGGGAACACCTTCTTCGGAAGGATATTTAGGAACTCCTTCTCTGGTTCGACCTCGTCGAAGTCCAAGCCAGGGGAAAGATGCAGCATCAATTCCTCGATCGTCTCTTTATGTGTTCGCTCATCTGCACCAAGCGACCTCATGAGCGCCTTTCCGTTCTCATCCGCCACGCAGGTGGCCAGTTTCGAGTAGAACTGGATGCCGAATATCTCGACCTGTCTTGCGGCCGCTAGGATCGAAAGTACGGTTACCGGCTTAGGGGGTGCCATTTGCTCAACATGTATCATTCGGGCTCGTCATATTTCTAGCTTTAGAATGTCATCATGGTTCGGTGAATCCGCGGAAGCTTGATTAGTCCCTCGCTTCAATCTTTACCCTAATGGACGGTTCGGACCATCTTCATCCCATTGATCTAAACCCAACCAAAGGCGAGGACGGCAAGACAGCTGTACCTCCCGGTCTTACATCCGAAGAGGCGGCAAGGCTGTTGGTTCTAAACGGTCCGAACGAGATCGCTGTGAAGAAGCAGAACCGTCTGCTCCAGTTTCTTTCCTATTTCAAGAACCCGCTCATCATCATATTGCTGATAGCTGGTTTTGTCTCCGGGTTGTCCGGAGGCGTGGTCCAGACCGGCATAATCTTCTTCCTGGTATTCATCTCGGTGGCCCTGGATTTCTACCAGGAGAACAAGTCCAGTCAAGCCGCTCAAAAGCTTAAGGAGAAGGTCACCAACACCGCCTCCGTGATTCGGGATGGTAAGGTCCAGGACATCAAGATAT
Source organism: Methanomassiliicoccales archaeon (assembly GCA_050014375.1). Lineage (GTDB taxonomy): Archaea > Thermoplasmatota > Thermoplasmata > Methanomassiliicoccales > UBA472 > DASXVU01. The sequence continues at coordinate 3,131 of JBEKDM010000090.1, forward strand.
CTTTGATCGTTCCGGGGGACATCGTACTGCTCTCAGCTGGCGACATCGTTCCGGCGGACGGGAAGGTGCTCATGGCCAAGGATTTCTTCGTAGACCAGAGCTCCATGACCGGCGAAGCGTTCCCCGTTGAGAAGGTCCCTTCTCCGCAACCGAAGGAAGGCGAGTCAGAGGAAGGCGATGTCTCCATGGGTACCACGGTCGTATCTGGGAGTGCGACCGTCCAGATCATCAAGACCGGAGCATCGACTCTATATGGGCAGATAACGAAAAAGTTGATGAGCAAGGAGCCGGACACTGAATACACCAAGGGGATCAGGCAGTTCGGGTATCTGATAACAGAGCTGACGATCTTCCTGGTGCTATTCGTCTTCGCGGTGAACGCCGCCTTCAACCGGGACCTGCTGCAATCGCTGCTGTTCGCCCTGGCATTAGCGGTCGGGCTCACCCCGGAACTTCTGCCTATGATCATCACAGTGGTCCTTTCAAGGGGCGCTATCAAGATGGCCGGGAAGGATGTCATTGTCAAGAAGCTCTCCTCCATCCAGGACCTGGGGTCGATGGACGTTCTGTGCACTGACAAGACCGGTACCCTGACGGAGAACCGGATCGAGCTTATTTTGCACGTCGACCCAGAGGGCAATGATGATGAATCTGTGCTGCTGGACGCCTACCTAAACAGTGTTTTCGAGACCGGGATAAAGAGTCCGCTGGACGCTGCTCTACTGGTGTATCGCAAGATCGACACGTCGCCGTTCACTAAGGTGGACGAGATACCGTTCGATTTCGTGCGCAAGAAGCTTTCAGTAGTGGTAGGGAAGGGAAACGACCGGATCCTGATCACCAAAGGTGCACCGGAAGAGATATTCAAATCCTGTTCGAAATGCAGGCTGCGCTCCGGGACCATCGACATGGCCACCGCCCATAGTTCCGTCGAAGAGCAGTTCCGCCAGATGAGCACGAAGGGCTTCCGTGTACTGGGCATTGCCGAGAAAGCTTTGGATGGGGGTCGCGCAGTGTATAAGCCGGCCGATGAGAACAGTATGACCTTCATCGGGTTCTTGGCCTTCCTGGATCCTCCCAAAGAGAGTGCAGCAGAAGCGATCAAGCTGATACGCTCTTCAGGTGTTGAATTGAAAGTGCTCACCGGAGACAACGAGCTGGTCACCCGGCATGTGTGCGAATCCATCGGGGTCGAGGTGAAAGGCATCGTTCTTGGCAGCGAGATCGCCGACGTTACCGACATGGCGCTGGCGCTTATTGTTGAGAAGGCCAATCTTTTCTGCCGCATGAACCCGGTCCAGAAAGAGAGGATCATCCGGGCGCTCCGAGCGAACAATCATGTCGTCGGGTACCTGGGCGACGGTATCAATGATGCACCCCCGCTCAAGGCGGCGGACGTAGGTATATCGGTTGACACAGCCGTCGACGTGGCGAAGGAATCGGCCGACATCATCCTGCTGAAGAAGGACCTGAAGGTGCTGGAGGACGGAGTGCTGGAGGGTCGCCAGACGCATGCCAACACCATGAAGTACATCATGATGGGCACATCCAGCAACTTCGGCAATATGTTCTCTGTGGCCATCGCCTCAGTGTTCCTTACGTTCCTGCCCATGTTGCCGATCCAGATCCTGTTAGGCAACCTGATGTACGATGTCTCCGAACTGACCATTCCGACCGACAATGTGGACAGGTCATTCATCGAGAAGCCGAGGCGGCTGAGCGTGAAGTTCATAAGGAACTACACTTTTGTTTTCGGATTGGTCAGCTCGGCATTCGACCTAATAACGTTCGCCGTTCTGCTGTTTATCTTCAAGGCGTCACCCCAGCAGTTCCAGTCGAGCTGGTTCATCGAAGGCTTGGCCACCCAGGTGCTGATCATATTCGTTATCAGGACGCGCATCACGCCATTCTACCGGTCCAAGCCCAGCCGAATGCTCACGTTCAGCAGCCTTACCATTGTTGCCTTTGGCTTCCTTATTCCCTATACACCAATCGGGGCCCTGTTCGAGTTGGTCGCGCCGCCGTTAGAGTTCTACCTGGCGCTGGTCGGAATAATCATTGCTTATCTGGTACTAGTAGAGGTGGTCAAGTTCTTCTTCTATCGCTACTATGTAAAAAGGGGATATTGAAATAATATGAAATAGGCCCAGGCTATTCGCACTTCCTCGGCCGGTCCGACCCCGGGCTCCTCAAGAACTTGATGTATCGGATCATTGTGACAATCTTGATATAAAACCGGATCGAATTGAATTCAACAATGACGTTTAAGATTCCCGAGATCAAGACAGACTATATTTGGGGAGCACTGCGCATATTATTGGGGTGGCTATTCCTTTGGGCATTCCTTGACAAGATGTTCGGCTTCGGGTATGCCACAGCCTCGAGCCAGTCATGGATCAATGGGGGATCGCCTACAACATATTACCTCAGCCGAGTGTCCGGCGGCATCTTTGGAAATTTTTACGGAAGCATCGCCGGAAACCAGGTCATAGATGTGATCTTCATGGGGGCATTGCTACTCCTGGGCGTAGCTCTTATACTTGGGATCGGAAGCAGGATATCGGCTTTCGGCGGAGGATTGCTCGTCCTATTGCTCTGGTCCACCCAGGTACCTCCAACAAACAACCCTTTCATAGATGAGCACATAATCTACCTCTTCCTCCTGTTTGGCCTTTGGAGGGTCAAGGCTGGTCGCACGATCGGGTTGGGTATATGGTGGTCGAACACGAAGATCGTCAAGAGGTTCCCCTGGTTGGAATGAGGACCATTCTACCCGCCATACTCGATGACAGCATACTCGATGACAGTCCACGAAGTGAGAAAAAAAAATAACCGGTCGGTTGTTCGGCCTGGACATTCTTAATCTCGCATAGATTAGCTAGGTTTATGCGGGCATTTTCCAGTGAAGTCGAATCGTAGGTAAGCGTTCTCAAGACCGATCCTAGAGGTCGGCCAATGAAAGGGACCATAGTCTTCTCCTGATCATATCTCATCACAATGGGACGCAGATGATTCGGCCTCCATTGTTCTGGATTCTTATTCAGGTTTGTTGGTAAATTTCAGTTCACATCGGTCACGCGACCATCTATTGACCTTCCATGAGCTCGTTCACGGAATTTCAGATTTGACCTTTAAACCATTAATGACGGAAAAAAAGATGGAGGGAAGCATGACGAAAGGTTAAAGGCAAGTACTGATTTTGCCCTCAAAAACACAGAAGGTCTTCACAACGAGTGCGAACTTCATTGGAACGTTGGATGCGCCGACCGAGATCGTGACGAGAGCACGGGGGGCATCCTTTGGACGCTGATCTGTTCTTTATCCTCCTTACGATAACGGGTACCGTTGGAGCCGCATCTGCAGCAGCACTCAGGCGATGGGACAGGGTCTGTGCCACTGTCTCATTCGGTGCCGCCGCCCTTTCTGCTGTCTTCGGGACGATCGTCTCAATTCTGGTCCTGACCGGCTCGCACATGAGCATCCAGCTGCCTTTCGATACTATATTCGGCCACTTCGGTTTCGCGCTTGACCGGTTGGGGGCGTTCTTCCTCCTAGTCATCTCGGTCGTTTCGTTCGCCGTCTCGATCTACTCGATCGGGTACTCGAAGGAGTATGATGGCAAGTACAGTATCGGCCTGCTCGGGATGCTCTTCAATTTGTTCCTTCTCTCCATGGCGTTCGTCGTCTCGGCGAGCAACGCCATCCTCTTCCTGGTCGTCTGGGAGGCGATGTCCCTGACCTCTTACCTCCTGGTCGTTTACGAGAACCGCAAGGAAGGGATCGCGTCCTCCGGTCTTCTTTATGTCGTAATGACCCACCTGGGCACGGCCCTGATCATGGTGGCCCTCATCATGATGGGCATATATGCCCATTCGTTCGATTTCTCCGCCTACTCCGGGGTCGGCGCCTTGATGCCCAGCGCCCTCAAGAGCACATTGTTCGTGCTGCTGTTCATCGGCTTCGGTACCAAGGCCGGCATCATCCCGTTGCATGTATGGTTGCCCTATGCGCATCCAGCGGCTCCTTCGAACGTCTCCGCGCTCATGTCCGGTGTGATGGTAAAGACAGCCGTGTTCATGCTGATACGGACCTTTTTCGATTTCCTCGGCGTCACCGATACCTGGTGGGGTCTGCTGGTATTATTGGTGGCCTCGATCTCCGCATTGCTCGGTGTGATGTATGCGCTGATGGAGACGGACATCAAAAGGGTGCTTGCTTACTCCACCGTTGAGAACGTTGGCATAATCCTCATCGGGCTCGGCGCGGCCATGGTCTTCGAATCATACCACCTCAACCTGCTTGCTGGACTTGCCCTCATCGCTACGTTGCTGCATGTGATGAACCATGCCTTGTTCAAGGGCGCCCTGTTCATGGGGGCCGGGTCCATACTATTTGCCACCCATACCAAGGACATGGAGAAGCTGGGCGGGCTGGCGCGGAGAATGAAGTGGACCGGGATCATATTCTTCATTGGCGCACTTTCCATCGCGGCCATCCCTCCATTCAACGGGTTCGTCAGCGAGTGGCTGATATTCCAGTCGCTGCTGCAATCATTCCAGATACCGGACATAACGGTCAAGATCCTGTTGCCGGTGGCCATTGCGATATTGGCATTGACCGGCGCCTTGGCTGCCGTTTGTTTCGTTAGGCTCTTCGGCATCGTTTTCCTGGCCAAGCCCCGGAGCGATCACGCCGAGCACGCCGAGGAGGTGCCCAGGACCATGCTGGTCGGTTCCGGGATCGCGGCGTTCCTGTGCGTATTTACCGGTATCTTATCCTTCGCGATCATCCCTTACGTGGACCAGGTGACAACCCCTCTGGTAGGGGCTTCGGCGGCCTCGTCCATCGTGAACGGGTTCGTCATTAGCCCCACCAATGACCAGTTCTCGACCATGTCACCGTTCGTATTGGCCATCCTTATCGCCATCATGGTCCCGTTGGTCATCGTGATCTCCAAGCGTTACGGGGGCAAGCGGAAGACGGTGATCGAAGATACCTGGGATTGCGGGACGCCGCTCACGGCTCATAACCAATATACCGGTACCGCCTACTCCAACCCCCTGGTCAAGGTTTTCAGTTACATATACCGTCCCAAGCCCGAGGTAAAAACGGAATCGACATCTTCGCCATATGTGAAAAAGAGGGTTTCTTACGCCTTCGTCATCGTGCCAGTGTTCGAGAAGTACCTGTACCAGCCGATCGTGACCATCATGGTCGCTTTGGCGCACAGGGCCAGCAAGATCCAGGCGGGAAGCATCCAGGCCTATCTGGCCTACATCTTCGCCACCCTGGTGTTCTTGCTCATCATATTCAGGTGATGTGAATGGACCAGATCTACGTCGATATCGTGCTAAGCGTCCTGCAGGCGCTGTTCCTGCTCGCGATAGCTCCGCTGGTCACCGGCATCATCAGGAAGATCAAGGCATACATGCAGCAAAGGCGGGGGGCAAGCATCTTCCAGCCCTACCGGGACATCGCCAAGTATTTCCACAAGGATTCGGTCGTTTCCAGAGAGACCTCTTGGATATTCTCCGTGACCCCTTACATCTCCATGGCCGCGGTGTTGATAGCCGCGCTCCTGGTCCCGGTGTTCGTCACCAGGACCCTCGGCTTCGTCGGCGACCTCATTGTGGTGGTCTATCTGCTGGGCACGGTGCGCTTCTTTACGGCACTGGCCGCGCTAGATGCCGGCAGCGCATTCGGGGGAATGGGTTCCAGCAGGGAGATGATGGTGTCGTCGATAGTCGAGCCGACGATGCTGCTCTCTATCTTCGCCATGGGTCTCATCACCGGCACAACCAGTCTCGGCTCCATCGCCAGCGCGCTCTCCATCTCGGGGATCGACCTGGTTCGCCCAGCATTGTTCCTGGCATCTGCCGCTTTCCTGATATCTACCATCGCAGAGAACGCCCGCGTTCCGGTTGACAACCCGACCACTCACCTCGAGCTCACAATGATCCACGAGGGCATGATCCTGGAATACTCCGGTAAGAAACTGGGATTGATGGAATTATCCAGCATGACCCGGCTTGTCCTATACTTCACGATATTGTCGAACGTCTTCTTCCCCTGGGGGATCGCGAACGACCTGTCGGCCATCAGTATCGGAGCGGGGCTAGTGGCCATCCTGGTCAAGGTTTTGTTCCTGGCGTTAATAATCGCCATAATAGAATCATCAATTTCGAAGCTGCGCCTGTTCCGTTTGCCCAACCTGTTGACCGTATCGTTCACACTGGCCCTGCTGGCGGTGATGTCATTCTACATCCTATGAGGCGAACTAGATGAGCGACATACTCCTGACCGACGTGATAAATGGGCTGGCTGCCCTGATCTTGCTGTTCGCATTCGTGCTGGTGGCAGGCGTCCGGATGGGACAGATCATCCGGGCATATACGCTCGGATCATTGGCACTGGGTCTGCTGGCCGCAGCAGTTGCATATTACACCAAGGCAGATCACATCTATATCATCGCCATACTGACGATAGTGCTGAAGGTGATCGTGATCCCAAGGTTCCTGAACTACACAGTGGACCGGATCAAGGTCAAGAAGGAGATCGAGCCATTGGTAAGCATACCCGGTTCCCTCCTGATCTGCGGGGCCCTCACTTTCGTGGCCTATTACATCGCCTCGCCCATCATAGCCCAGGGCAGCTCCATCACCAAGAACTGCCTGGCAATCTCATTGGCGGTCGTGTTGATCGGTTTCTTCGTCATCATCGCCCGCCGCAAAGCCATGACCGAGATCGTCGGGCTCCTGATGATGGAGAACGGTCTGTTCCTGGCAGCGATCTCTCTCACCTACGGAATGCCCATGATCGTCGAGATAGGCATTTTCTTCGATGTGCTGGTTGCCGCTATAATCATGGGGATCTTTGCCTTCAAGATCAACCACACTTTCGAGACGCTTGATACTACTTTCATGAGGAGGCTGAGGGACTGATGATGCTTGAACTTATGATCGCCATACCCATCGTGACCGCGATCCTGGTCTTCTATTCCAAGTCTCGCCGTCAGATGGAG
>JBEKDM010000091.1:0-10069 GCA_050014375.1 Methanomassiliicoccales archaeon
GTTGCTGGATTGGATAGTGCATATTGGGACAAAACCTTGGTGTACCTCGATGGACACTTTCTTTATGTACTGTTAAATCCTATCAGGTTTGGGCATCTCGGTCATTGTTTTTCTCCAAACGGACGATGAGCGAGATGTCCTCTTATATTTTCAAGAATACCTGGCCGATGACAAACGATGCAAATCCATTGCAGGATATTGGTCTGAGGCAAAAGGTCTAGATGGAAGAATCGGTTATCGGTACGCAGCTCATCCGAACTTCGTTCAGTGGGTCCCGGGTTGGAAAGCACATGGAAAGGAAAATTGTAGGGCAAGGCAGGCATTCCACGGTCTATGAATACAAGGACAACCAGGTCCTGAAGATGTTCCCGGTGGGGACGGAGAGGCAAATAGTGGAGGATGAACTGAACAAGACCAAGCTGGTCAAAGAGTATGGAGTAGAATGTCCCACTGCCCGCAACATCGTCGAGGAGCAGGGAAGACTTGGGTTCCTGATCGACCATGTCCATGGGCCGAACTACCTGGAGTGGATGTTGCAGCACCCCACTGCCTTGAACAAACTCATCGCCCTTTTCGTGCAGGAACAGCACGAGATCCATATGCACAAGGTGCCGGAACTGCCTTCGATAAAGGATATCCTCAGGAGCAAGATCCAGGGATGTGATGCGATTTCCCAAGATTCGAAGGATCTTCTGTTCAACAAGATGAAGAAGCTGCCTGAGGGAGAACATCTGTGCCACTTGGACTATCATCCGGAAAACATCGTCGTGTCCTTGGACGGTCCGGTGACCATCGACTGGGCAAATGCCGGGAAGGGCAACTACCTGGCGGACGTCGCGATGACCTCGGTCATGTTGGAGATCGGAACGCTGCCGATCGGCATGTCCAGAGACCGGGCGGAGTTGCTGGACAACACGATGGACCGGTTCTTCGCCAGCTACATCAGGGAATACATGAAGATGTGCGGCAAGGGGGATGAGGAACTCCTGGTCTGGAGGGCCCCGGTAGCGGCAGCCCGTCTTGCGGAAGGGATCCCGGAGGAAGAGGAACCACTGTTAAAGATCCTCAAGGCGAACCTGTGATCGGTCCGCCATTTCCTATTTTCTTTCCATGCAACAAAAGTTGCACCATCCTTCTGTTTCCATAATAATCATATCTGGATCAAAAAGAATCAATATAAATTTGGAAACTAGACAATAAGATAGGGTTGCATGCTATTCTTATACGTTCCATATTACTGAGTTCTTGTGGAACAAAAACAACATCCAACCTATCCAAGATAATCATCATATATCATGCGGCAATCGTTCTATAGAGTTGGATTATACATCCAACTCCTTAGGGGGCGGACTCCGGAATGCCGACGGTCTCATGGACTTCGGCAGTGGCAATGGTGTTTCATCATGCTACCCGGTATACGAATTTCATTTGGTAGGGGGAATTAGAAATGGCTGATGAGAATGACAACTGCGGCCTGCGCCGCTGCATCAATTGGAAACAGGGATTCCTGATCGCGATAGGCATCCCGCTTGCGATCATACCGAGCATCGGATTGACCACTGGCCTCCTTTGGGGGGCGTCAATCCTCCTGTGGGGCATGTCCGTCCTGCAAGGGTTCCTGCAGAATATGGCGTTCGGAGAGCTGGCGACGACGTTCCCCAATGCCTCCGGCATACCAGGATTTGCTCAAGAAATATTCAAGTCGAAAGATGGAAAGAAACGAAAATACGATCGCGGAAAAATGATCGGAGGATTTTGCGCATGGGCCTACTGGTTCGTTTGGGCACCCGGTCTGGTGATCTTCATCATGATCATCGGCATCTACCTGGGGAGCCTGTTCCCCGCGATAGCTGCCATGGACCCCATGGTCCTGAATCTCATCCTGAGCCTGATCATACTGGGTGCCTTGGCGTTGGTGGCCTCAAGGGGCCTGAAACATAGTGCCAGGCTCGGGCTCGCAGTTGCGATATTTACGATAGTGCCGATGTTGATCATCGTCATCGCACCGTTCCTTACCGGCAACTTCCACGCGGATAACATCACCTCCGCCTGGGTCCCAGCTGACTGGACTTGGGATGGAGATCATATCATGATGTTGCTGGGACTGATCGTCATCGCTCAATGGAGCGCCTGCTGTTGGGAGGTCGTGGCGGTCTATGGACCAGAATACAAGAAGCCTAGCAAGGATCTTCCCAAAGCCCTGTTCGTGTCGGGCATATTCTGCCTGGTCATGTACGTTCTAATCCAGATATCGGTCATCGGAACATTGGGTGTGCCGGTGGCCGGAGACCCGTACGCAGTACCGTTGCAGTTGGTGGCCGAAGCGTCCTTCGGAAGCATGGGTGCGACCTTCATGATATTGATGCTGATCGCGACCATGATCGTCCTTATCCAGATCGGATATTCGGCGGCGGCCAGGGCGATGCATTCGATGTCCATCCAAGGGAACCTGCCAAGATGGTTTGCGAAGACAAATTCAAGAGGAGAGCCGATGAGGGCGGTGATGATCGTTGCCTTGTTCAACCTGGGTTTGGTGCTGATGGGCAGTCCATTGGCTATCCTGGCAGCTTCCGCCATCGCATATGTGTTCGCTTTCGCGATCGGTCTGGTCGCCTATGTGAAGGCAAAAAGGGATATCGAGATGGCGAAGTTGGAAAGGCCCTACAAAGCTCCTAGGGGTTGGATCTATGTGGCAGCTGTATTGGCGATACTACAGATCCCGTTCCTGTTGATCGGCGCTGTATACATCAACAACTACGAGTATGCATTGGTGGGGAATATGATCGGATTCGGAGTGTTGGCGGCGTTCTTCCCGCTTTGGATCTACTCACAGCACGAGATCAAGAAGGCAGCGGACAAGGAGGAGGCCAAGGTGGTCACTTCTGTATTAGAAATGCAAGGGAAGTAGACGCTACTGGCCCAAACATTTTCCACAATCCTTTCTTTTTATTTTTTTGGCATGTCCCTCAAAGGATCTGAATATTCAAGAATCAAGGACATTTGAATAAAAGACACAGCAGGGGAAGGGCTTTTCCCTTCAGGGAAAGGTTCAACCACAAACAAAACTATACAATATTAAAGTAGGAGGATAGCTCGTGTTGCGAATACTGCTCGTGGAGGACAACAATGCCGATGCTAGGTTGACTAGCGAGATCCTTAAGGACACCGGGCTAGAACATGAGCTGGTCTGGATCAATGAGGGGAAGAAGGGCCTTGACTGCATCAAGTCCAATGGCAACTTCGATTTATTCATCCTCGATCTTAACCTCCCAAAGGTCAGCGGGCTCGAGGTCCTATCAGTTCTAAGGAAGACTGAAAAATACCGCGAGACCTCGGTGATCATGATGACTGGGTCTGTCTCTCTGGACGAGAAGATAATGACGCAAGGAGATGATCTGCTTCATTATATGGTAAAGCCGATGACCATTGGGGAGTTGGATAGAACCGTAATGGCGTTCAAAAAGATCATTCTGGAAATGAGGACGAAAAAACTCTGACTGAAGGGCAACACGGCTAACTTGATTCCTCGGGATGCCAGGGGATATCCAGGAGTTGGAAATCCCAGACAGTCTTTTCTTTGGAAATGATCCTAGCTTCCCGTCATCATTTTGGATTTTGTGCTATGTCACGATTGGTCCTCGACATGGATGTTCGCCACGATTCCAGGAACTGCCAATCCTATCTGCTTTTCGATCTTTGCCGACAACTCGTTGGCATCAGACAAAGAGACCTTCCCGGCCATTCGGATATGGACCTCCATGAAGATCTGATTCCCTGACCTTCGGGTCTTGAGCCCCTGGTATTCCAAGAAACCGTCCTTCCTATCCAGTACAGCCACGATGGCCTTCTCCTCTTCCTCACAGGTCGAGTCCATCAGGTCATGGGTGGTCCGCCGGAAAACGCTTATTCCCATCTTAATGAGCAGAACCGCAACCACCAGCGCGATGAGAGGATCGAGAATGTAGAGCCCGGTGACATTTGCAATGAAGAGGCCGATCACCACTCCGACGGATGACATCACATCTGAGAAAAGATGTTTCGCATCCCCTTCAAGGGCCATCGACTGACTCTTTTTCGATTCTCTGAGCATTACGATGGCCAGTAAACCATTCAGTGAAGTGGCGCATAGCGAGATGATTATTCCAAGATTAACATCTTCGAAGCCCACGGGATTAAGGATGCGGCCCACAGTCGCCTCGATGATCAGGACGGCCGCGATGATGATCAGCACACCCTCCACCAGCGCGGAAATGTTCTCGGCCTTTTGGTGACCGTATTTGTGGTTCTCGTCCTCCGCTTTGGAGGCGATGCCCAAGGCGGCGAACATCATGATCGATGCGACAATGTTGATTATCGATTCCAGTGCGTCGGAGAGTAAGGCTACGGAATTTGAGGCGAAGTAAGCAGAAAGCTTCAACAGGAAAATGAAGACCCCGCCGAAGATGGCGAGCATGGCGATCTGCTTCTTGTCCACTCTCAGTCAAACAAAATTGGATATTAACTCTTTATTGCAGTCTTTTGAGAAGTAGGGCAATAAGCCAAGGAGCAATTTCATATAGGAATTGATGGTGGGTCTGCCCGGATTTGAACCGGGGGCTATAGGTCCCGAACCTACAAGGTTACCAAGCTACCCCACAGACCCATGGGATAAAGGGGAAACGGATATGAGTATTAAAAACCTATCTGCTTCTCAGCCATTTCCTTTTTACTTGGTTTGTAACCTCCCAACCTCGTTCCAGTCCAACCGCATTCAACGAAGAAAGACATCGTCAATCCTGAGAATTTTCTTTTCAACGAGTGCCAGTCGTCTGTTGTGGAATTAGCCGTTATTATTTCCGGCATTTCAGACTTGCAACTAAGCTCATCAACTTTGGGTCCCCGAATAGACCTCGATTCACCGCTTGTTGCATTTGGCTCACTGGCTCGGAGCCTACCCAATCCAGATATACCGATTTGGGCGATGTTCCTTGCTGCATTAAGGTCAGCATCGATCTCAAAACCGCACTCCACGCATTTGAATATAGGTCCTTTTCTGCTCTTATGGCTGGTATGGTCACATCTAGAACAATGTTGAGAAGTGAACATGCCATTTATGATAAGAACCTCTTTGCCCAATTCCTTAGCCTTATATTGAAGAATTTTCTGAAATTCTCCATAAGGCCAAATGCTAAGATCGCGGCGAACTTGCCATAAAGGAGAACGTTTAGATCGAATACCCTCAAGATCCTCCAAAACGAATGTTCCGAATGGCATTGATACGATTTCCTTGGCAATGCGATGGTTCTCACAAGCAACGAACCGTCTTTCTCTTCCCGCAATTTTCTTCAATTTTCTCTTTGCAGAACGAGTGCCTTTTGCCTGTAACTGAGCCCTTAGGAAAGCATATTTTCCCTTAACTATTTTGAATTCGTTGGAGTTGTAAAACTTGTTATTGGAACAGACTGCATGGTTACGCAATCCTCTATCGATTCCCAGGACACCCACATCATCTGTCACAAGGATATCTTTGCTCTCAATGACCACATGAAGGTAAAAGAATTTCGTTCTTTCTTCAAATCTCAGGTAGGAACACTTTACTTTCCAATCGAGATATTTTGAAAAATGTTGTGGAATAGTAAAGGTAGCTAATATACGATATTTTACTGCCTGTATGGTCGTATAGCCACTTCTCAAGTAAACGCTTGCCCCTCTCCAGGAGTACCTTATCGAAGACAAGGGGGATTTCTTTGGCATTATCTTGAATTTCGTACTTTTCAAGGCCTCAGTTGCCATGAAACACGCACTCTGGACCAATGAAGAAGGTAACTCTGGTACGTCGCTTCTAATCTTGTGATAAACCGCCATGGAATTTTTAACTTTATCTTCTTCTTTCTTCGCATATCCATACTCCGCTGAAATGTTGAACGCCTTTGCGAACAGCTCCATCGTCCTGAGCAACCTCGCTTTATCTTCCTCGAAGCGAGGGTTGATCCGTAAGGATATGGTCCGGTACACCTTCAACCTCAAACCTCAAGAAGCAAATCAATGTCTTGACATCGACGGTGAGAGGTGCCCGAAATTGATATTCCTCCTGGGACTCTATACTCGATTATTTCGTTGAAGCCGAATTATCTGGCTAATTAATATCTTCTAAATTGTAATTATGTACCACTTTTTCAGCACTGAAACTGCCCTTCGTCGGGGGCAAAGCCTTCATATCGAATCGTCGTACCTGGTAAACGGGGCCCAATTACCCGCATCTCGTTCTTGTCCACATCTTCACAACATCTCCTATTGTCGTAGTTCGCCTACGTCAGATTTAAATATCGTCCACGAATTAACCGGTTTTCATGCGGGAGCAGCTCAGGGAAAAGATGGCTGGCGAGATCGTCCTGTCCGTGGATGCGGGCAAGACGATCAGAAAATGGCGAGAGGAGTTCGGGGTCTCTCAGCAGGAGCTGGCTAAGTATATGGGGGTCTCACCTTCGGTCATCAGTGATTACGAATCGGGAAGGCGAAGGTCGCCCGGGATCGTCATCGTGAGAAGGCTGGTCGACGGTCTGATTGCTCTCGACGAGGCATCTGGCGGGAAGATACTCAAGAAGTACGACCTGGGTGAGAAGAGCGATTGCATCATCAGCATCAAGGAGTTCAAATCGTCTTTCCGTGGGTCGGATTTTGTCCAGGTCATCGAAGGCGAGCCGCTCACTAAGAGCGTCAGCCTAGACATGGACATACACGGATTCACGATCATCGATTCGATGAAGGCCATAACCGCCCTGAGCTCGATGGATTATCTCAAGATATACGGCTGGAGCAGCGAGAGGGCACTGATTTTCACCGGCGTCAAGTTCGGTCGCTCGCCCATGATCGCCATCCGGGCGCATCCTATGAAGCCGGCGCTGGTGGTATATCACCGTCCGGAACACGTCGATGACCTGGCGATACGCCTGGCGACGCTGGAAGGTCTGCCGCTGATCAAAACGACCTTACCGATCCAGACCCTCGTGGAGAGGCTGGAACGGATAGAGTGAGGAGGAATATTCAATGGATGTGGGTATTGTAAGCTATGGAGCGTACGTGCCAAGGTACAGGATCGGGCCGCAAGAGATCGGCAGGGTCTGGGGCGCGGATGGGGAGATGATGTCCAAGAACCTCTTGATCTTTTCCAAGTCCGTCCCAGCTCCCGATGAAGATGTCATAACCATCTCGGTGGAAGCTGCGCGCGCCATGATGCGCCGCACCAACGTCGACCCAAAGGATATCGGGGCACTGTATGTTGGTTCCGAATCCCACCCCTACGCGGTGAAACCGACTGGAACGGTCGTCGCCGAGGCCATAGAAGCCTCACCTAACCTGACCGTGGCCGATTTCGAGTTCGCCTGCAAGGCCGGGACCGCGGCGATCCAGGCATGCATGGGGCTGGTCGGCTCGGGCATGATAAAGTACGGCGTGGCCATCGGTGCTGATACCTCCCAAGGCGCCCCGGGAGACCCGTTGGAATACTCGGCTTCGGCCGGCGGCGCTGCGTACCTGATCGGATCCAGCGAGATCATCGCCAAGCTCAACTCTACCTTCTCCTATACGACAGACACTCCAGACTTCTGGAGGCGGGAGGGCCAGCCCTATCCGTCCCACGGCGGAAGGTTCACCGGCGAGCCGGCATACTTCAAACATGTATCCGCTGCCGCGAAGGGGCTATTGGAAAAGGTCGGTTCGAAACCGACCGACTATCAGTATGCCGTGTTCCACCAACCGAACGGCAAGTTCCCCATGCGAGTCGCCAAACAGCTCGGTTTCACCGAGAAGCAGATCGAGTCCGGTCTGTTGACGCCGATGATCGGTAACACCTACTCCGGAGCTGTCCCTCTGGGACTGGCATCGGTCCTGGACGTAGCAAGTGCGGGCGACAGGATATTCGTCGTAGCATATGGCTCGGGTGCCGGGGCGGACGGGTTCGACATAACGGTCACAGACAAGATATCCAGCTTCCGCCGGGACGAAGCCCCGACGGTCAAACAGCTGTTGGAGAACAAGAAGTTCATCGATTATGCCACGTACGCCAAGTTCCGCGGCAAGATCAAGCTCAAGGAGGGATCTGAGTGAGAGAAGTTGCAGTCATAGGGATAGGCGCCACCAAGTTCGGCGAACTGTGGGACCTATCGTTCAGGGAGATAGGCATTCAGGCAGGATTGGCGGCGGTCTACGACGCCAACCTGTCTGGCGAGGACATCGACGCTCTCTACGTGGGCAACATGTCCGCTGGTCGGTATATCCAGCAAGAGCACGTCGCGGCGCTGATCGCGGACTACTCGGGCATGGCCCGGGACAACATTCCGGCTACCCGCGTGGAAGCGGCCGGAGCGTCAGGTGGTCTGGCCCTGCGCCAGGGCTATATGGCCGTGGCGTCCGGGATGCACGACATTGTCGTCGTCGGCGGAGCAGAGAAGATGACCGACGTGGGCGACAACGAGTCAAACGAGATCCAATCGTCGGCCGCCGACGAGCAGTGGGAAGTGACGTTCGGAGCCACGTTCCCCTCGCTGCATGCCATGATCGCACGAAGACACATGCATGATTTCGGTACCACCAGGGAGCAGATCGCGCAGGTCGCGGTCAAGAACCACAAGCACGGCTCTCTGAACCCGAAGGCCCAGTACCAGAAGGAGATCAACCTGGACACCGTGCTCAAGTCACCCATGGTATCGGACCCGCTGGGTATGTTCGACTGCGCCCCGAACTCGGATGGCGCGGCGGCGGTCGTCCTGTGCGCCATGGAGAAGGCCAAGAAGTACACGGAGACACCGGTCAAGATACTCGCGTCGGGACAGGCATCGGACACGCTTGCATTGCATCACCGCAACAGCATCGTCGGTTTCAACGCGACCCGGGTCGCGGCCGAGCGGGCGTTCAAGCAAGCCAGACTCACGGCGAAGGACGTTAACTTCGCCGAGGTGCATGACAACTTCACCATATCGGAGATCCTGGCGATCGAGGACCTGGGATTCTTCCAGAAGGGAGAGGGCGGAAAGGCCACAATGGATGGACAGACGTTGCTTGGCGGCAAGATCGCCATCAACACCTCCGGAGGCCTGAAGGCCCGGGGAGACCCGATCGGTGCGACCGGCGTTGCGCAGATCGTCGAGGTCGTCACCCAGCTGCGGGGACAGGCGGGAAAGCGCCAGGTGACAGATGCGAAGATCGGCCTGGCCCAGAACGTCGGAGGCACCGGTGCGACCGCTGTCGTGCACATCCTGGGGGTGGCCTGATGACCACCGCCAGGTTCTGGAGGGAGAACGCGTCCCGCTACAACATGATCGGAGCACAGTGCACCGTTTGCGGGAAGGTCCATTTTCCCCCGCGATCGGTGTGCCCCACCTGCCACCGCAAGTCCATCGGGAAGCTACAACCCCTCAGGCTGAAGGGCGAAGGGGAGATATTCTCCTACACCGTGGTGCACGAGGCGCCGAGCCAATTCGAGATGCAGAAGCCATATGTCATGGCCATCATCCGCATGAGGGAAGGGGTCATGGTGACTGGGCAGATAATCGATCTCGACGTGAACGAGCTGGCAATCGGACTGAAGGTCAAGGCCACCATGAGGAAGCTGGGATCGGACGGGCCAGGCGGCGTCATTCATTACGGCTACAAGTTCGCCCCGGTCAGGCAATAAGACTGGCCGACCGGTGCAAAATCCTTTCCTTTTTCATATTATTCTTGTTATTGATCTACTAAAAGCTCGAACTCCGACTCAAAGCCGACCAGCTCCTCCGAGACGACCGACTTGCATGAGAGCATTAACTTCAATACTACCGTGCCGGATGTTTTCGGCCGGATAGACACACCGATGGTCCTCTTCTCATCCTTAGGCAACCGGTCGATGCCGGTGAGCCCTTTCACCTCAACGTCACCGATGATCACGATATTGATCTCCCTGGCCACAGCGTTGCCATCGTTGCTCACATGCAGGCGCACCTTGGCCCATGAACCTTTCTTCGGCTCGTCCAGGAAATCTATGTCGATGCTTATGTCCGGCATCATCAGCGCTTTCTGCTCCTCGACCTTCATCACCGCCTCGTGAAGGATCCCC